>JAUZRH010000138.1 GCA_030950555.1 Mariprofundus sp.
CCAGCCAGTCGCATGCATCCATTGCACTGCGCACGACAGAGGATACCTCAATGGATGATTTGGTGGATGCCGATATTATAATTTTCGGAACGCCGGTACACATGGGTTCGATGGCATGGCAGATGAAGCAGTTGATTGATCGCGCTGCCAAGTTATGGATGGAGGGTGCGCTGGAAGGAAAGCTAGGTGGCGTATTTGCCACAGGCGGCGGCTTCGGTGGTGGCGGTGGCGGCGTGGAGCAGACGATGATTGCGCTCTATTCCAATTTTCTCGAACACGGCATGATCGTAGTTGGATTTCCCAAATCCTTACCCGGCTATGCCGATGGAGGTTTGCAGTGGGGGCCATACGGGCGTAGCGGCAACCATGAGGGCATGCCAGATACTGTATCGGATGGAGCACTTGCTGCTGCGCGCAGCTACGGCGCGCATTTAGCCGAAGTGGCTCAATCCTGAAGGCTTCGTAAAAAACCATTATCGCGCCCATGGACGGGCGTAAAAATTGTTGATTTGTAAAAAAAGGGAGGGCAGATACCCTCCCTGATCGCTTTTGACCTTGTTGTTTATTGCGCTTGCAGGAACAAATAGGTGATACCGACGCTGGCACCAATGCCTGTACTGCCCTCAATGACAGGTTGCAGCGAAATACTCTTGTTGCTGCCGCCTATCAGCAATTGAACGCCACCGCCGAGGCCTGCGCTAACCGATGCGCCAACACCGCCATATTTGCCGGCCAGCTTATGGCTACCATTTACCGTATCCGCCGCGAATACTGTGAATGCCATCTGTTTTTTAATGTCATAGCTAAAATCGATACCAAAACCAACGCCGGTTTCACCCACATAATGCTCGACGCCGCTACCATCGGTCGACTCAAATCGGCATGTAATATCGACTGTGGAATGGATAAGGAGATTAACCCCTGAATCCGGCACTGTTTTACAAGTTAAAATGCCAACCTTCGTGCCTGCCGATGAATTGCCTGCATATGCCGGAATAGTTGCCAACAACACTGACGCCAGCGTCATGACCAAAGCTGGTAAAATATTTCTTATTTTCATATCTGCCTCCTGTGACAAAATAATGACATCTATCGTATCGCAAGATGCCCATGGCAGTTATAGACGCTTCAAAACGCGTATTATGACAATAATTTTATTGTTTGCCTTGATCCGCAGGACAAAAGAAAAAGGGGAGGCAAAAGCCTCCCCTTTTCTTTTCACAATGTTGCAGTACTAATGCAGTTTGATTATTTTGCCTGTAGATACAGATAAGTCAGGCCAGCTGAGGCACCAATGCCTTCGCTGCCTTCGATAACCGGTTGCAGAGAAACGCTCTTGTCGCTGCCACCAACCAGAACCTGTGCGCCTAAACCAAGGCCGACTGCAGCCGCTGCGCCAACACCAGCATATTTGCCAGCCATTTTATTGCTTCCGCTTTTCGTATCCGCTGCAAATACACTGAACACCAGATGACGCTTGCTATCCCATTTTAGATCAATACCAAACCCTACGCCGGTTTCACCGACATAATGCTCAACACCGCTACCATCAGTCGAATTAAAGGTGCATTCAAGATCTACGGTAGAATGAATAAGCAGGTTGACACCTGAGCCAGGTATGGAATCGCAGTTCAGCACGCCAATTTTAGTGCCAGCCGTTGAATGTCCTGCAAATGCAGGGGCAGCCATCAATGCTGATGCCACCAATGCCAGACCAAGACCGAATAAAGATTTTCTCATTTTCACTTTCTCCCTTAAACAAATTTAACATCTATAAATAAGACGTGCCGCAATTATAGACGATAAAAGGAAATAAAGCATGGCGTAAATTATTCGCCGGATCGCCGAGAAATTGCACGGTTGATTAAACGCCGTTTTCAATGGCTCGTGCACTGACCTATGTCAGTTGCTACAAAAGCAAAAACCGCCTTCGTTTAACTGCATAGCAGCATCGCCAAAACGAAAAAGGCTCCGGCAATGCCGGAGCCTTTAAACATAGTGGATAACGTTTTATTCGTCGTCGTAGCTAAAATTATCAGAATCAGTTATTTCCATAGCTGCAGCTGAGGCGGCGATAGATGCAGCTGAGGCGCTGCCTGAAGCGGTTGGATTGGCAGCAAAAACACCATTAACATTGGTTGCCGAGGCAATCAAAGAAATGTTAGTTGCAGCCGGAGTCAATGCCGTAGCGTTTGATGTCGCTGTTAATGGGTTGACCTGAATACCAAGCGCCGCAAGTTGAGCCGGGCTAAGCGCAACCAGCTGCTGAGCCGTAGTCAGGCCAGCGCCGACGGCTCCGTTATTGGCCGTATTTACACCGGCTGCTCCGTTATTAGCCGCGTTTACGCCTGCTACTCCGACATTGCCTGCAATGTTTGTGCCTGCTGCTCCACCATTGGTGGCATTTACACCTGCTCCAGCAGAAGTTGCAGTGTTTACGCCAGTGCTTATGGCGCTGGCTGTACCTGCTACTGCATTTGCAGTCGTTTCACCAATAGCGCTGCCGATAGCTTGCTGAATATCATTCAGATCATCCAGGTCATTTGCAAATGCCATCTGTGCCGAGAACACCATTGCAATCATACTCAAAATTACTTTTTTCATTGTTACCATTACCTCTTTGGATTTCTTATTTTTGGTTATTGTTACATATTTATAAACCATTAGTTGGTGGCGAGTATAGCTTAGCTTTCCAAAAAGTCAATTTTTTGTGACGTATATCACATAATATCACTGCAATTCGTTGCCCTTCCGCCCATTACTGGAACCAGTAAACCACCTTAAAATGGCCCGTCATCGATCCTTTGGGTGCCACAGGTAGACTATTCAAGACGATGCCAGCTTCAGCCATGACATCCAGCCCGAAAGCCGGCCTCCAGTGGGCACCCAGCCCTGTCGAAACGATTTTATCTGAAGGGAATTCGCCCGGAAAAGGGAAATTCAGTTTATAGCGACCTGCATCAAGAAATGCGTGGAAACGTGTATCCGGCAACCAGCTGGGCGAAGTCACCTGCGTCCGGAGAAAAAACGCCGTATCGCCAGAAGCCTCAACCTCTTCAAAGCCACGTACTTTAGATAAACCCGTAATATAAAAGCGCTCTCCTGCAATCAAAGCATTATTACTTATCTGTCCGCCTGCGTTGCCGGAGAATGACCAGCCACTCTCCCAATCATAATGGTAGTTTGCATTTAATCGAAGTAGACTCCAGTTAGCGAATGCGGCTGGATTCAGCAAGCGATAAGTCGCATTTCTCTTTTGTGCCCCCAATGGCGTATTGTGATAATAATCCGCATGTAAGTTGAATTCACCGTAACCTGTATTGCTTTCAAAGCCATAACCAAACACCACCGGGTTAGCTAAAATACCGATAGAAAATGCGACGGGCAGAGCGATATTTGTGAATCGTTCATTAAAAAGGTGCTGCTCATAGCCGATATCCAGATAGTGCCGGGATGAGCTAGTTCTGAATATCGTTTGTTCATAATGAATGCTTTTCAGTGTCCCGTTGCCTCTGGAGTTAAGCACGCCCAGCACTTGTCCCGACGCGACATCAGCTCGGGAAGCGCTCAAAATCAGCTTTCCATCCAATGCTTCCACCGGGACTTGATACATGGCGCTGTACAGGTGCAGGTTTTTCACTTTTTCAGACACGGTGTAACTTATCGTCAGCTTATGACCGGCATTCCAAAGGTTATCATGGTAAAATATACCGGTAAACAAAGTCTGCCCGGTTTCCTGCGTTCCCAGACTGGATGCCATCAAGCCAATCTTCATCGGATTTTCTTTATCCACCAGAATTTCAACATCGACTACGCCTTTATCCGTTGGGTGATAAACCAGTTGCGCCGATTTAACATTTCTCATACGGCTGATTTCCCGGAGCTGATCATCCAACATGTCCGCATTGGCGGTTTCTCCGGTTTTCAGTGCGGACATAGCTGTCTTAATAGCGTTGCCTCCCCCCGATACCCAGACCTTGCCTATGCGAGCTTCAAACACGCGAATTGGAACGGTTTCTGCCTTAACCTTACGCGGAAGTCCGACGGCAACCATCTCATAACCTGCATCCCGGTAGAGCCTAAGGATGGCCTGTTTGGCAGCGACCAGATCTTCACGCGTCCTGTTTTCACCGGTATAGGGTTTGAGCGCTTTCTGAAACACGTCATCAGCAATCAAGGTATTACCAATAAGCTTAAAGGCCTTGATTGTGAATGTTCCAGCCACGGGAATGGCTACGGCTACATTCTTTTCAGTCTGGAATTTTCCTGCGGCATTGGCGTAAAGAATTCCTGTCGCTTTGATGGCCTGATGCAAGGATGCCAGTTTTTCGCGACGTATGGATTTATCGGCAGGGATATCGCCGGCGGACATCACATAATAGGCTTTTTTTCCTTTAAAATCAGCATGAAGAATAATGGCTTTTTCAGCCATGCCTGCCCGTTTTAATTGCCTAATGGCTGCCGTCATGTGGAAATAAACGCCGAGAAATGCCAGCAGTCGTTTTGAAGGAATGCTGTTAACACCCTGCTGCCAAATCGCCAGCGCGGCATCCGCATCACCCTGATCAAGTTGCTGCCAACCTTGCTCAACCCAGTCGGAAGATATGTCTACAATCGAAGCGCCATCTACAAGTTGTCCCGCAGTCAGCATATTCTTGCTTGCCAATGCGGCAACAGGTGATTTTTCCGGCACGGCCGGTTTGGGCCCATTGGCGAGCGCATCAGGCCCCGCGATATTTTCGCCATCGTTTTTGTTGCTGCGAACCGGTACCATAGTCTGCATAGATGGCTGTCCATCGTGGGCTCGGGCTGGATTATTTGCGAATGCGTCAGCAGGCAGCTGAAATTTACTGGCCGCATTGGCAAAAATTGTACCGTTAATTGCCAGGATTTTCGTCAGGTTCGCAAGTTTTTCCATACGCAGCTTATGATCAACAGGAACATCCTGAGCGGACAGGACATAATAGGCCTTTGCCCCCTTGAAATTGGAATACAGGATAATGGCTTTTTCAGCCGGGCCGATACGCTTGAGTTGTTTGGTAGCATCCGATAAATGAGAATAGAGGCCGACAAACGCAAGCAATTGCTCAGGGGGTAAACGATTGATGCCCTGCTGCCATATGGCCAGCGCAGCTTCAGGGTGATTGTCAGCAATTTGGTTCCACCCAAGCTTGATCCAGCCGTCATGATTCGACGAGCGTGATTCTAGGGTAATCTTGCTCACAGTTGCAGGGCTTGGCTCGGCTTGTACAGCAAGAACAGCTGTCGGCGCACACAAACATAAAAGACCCGAAACTATCGGAAAAAACAATCTCATTTGCATTCAATCTCCCCAGATGCCGTAAAGTATAGCATAATAAACGGGAAGCAAAACTCGTATAGGTGTATTAGGCTGTAAAACGAGTGCAGTTACTCTGAGAAATCATCACATTTCAGACGTATAGAACCCTATTCCGACAACACTTCGACAAGGCGAAAACCAATTAAGATATGTTTCAAATTCTGCGGCCGACTATGCCACGCTGCTGGGCGGCAGATGCCACCGTGGTCGTCCCAACTGCCGCCCTTGACGATGTGGCGCTGTTTCCCCTGATGCGTTGATGTCCACTCATAGACCTGTCCGGCACCATCAAGTACGCCATAAGGGCTTGCCCCTTGCGGAAATGAAGCGACAGGCATGGTTGCGAATGGGCCACGATCCGCATTATTTAAGCGTTTGGCATCGTAATCATTGCCCCATGGATAAAATCGTCCATCGCTGCCACGCATAGCTTTTTCCCATTCATCGGCGCTTGGCAAACGTAGTGTTCGGCCTGTTTTGCGTGACAGCCATGCAGCATAGGCCTCGGCATCTGCGACGCTGACCAACACAACCGGATGATTCTGTTTGTCTGCGGGCGGTCTATCGCCTGTCCAATTATAGCGCCGCGCGCGTTTATAGGGGTGAACCAGCCCATACGACTGCCAGGTTTGTGCATCCACAAACGGTGGGGAATGG
>JAUZRH010000139.1 GCA_030950555.1 Mariprofundus sp.
GAAGAGTTTGGCGCATAAGCAAGCCCTGAATGGGCGCGATAGGTAGTCATATTGCTTTTAAAAAGTGGCTGATTCTTTAACGCAGAAGAGGGGCTTATAGACCAGTAGAATGGGATAGTTAATTATTTCCGCGGCCCTTAACACATAGTATGGAATGAAGGGCATGGCATTGCATACGCTGAATGTCGCATGAAAATACGCTGGAGTGGGGCAGTCAATCGCCACTTATGGGGTTTGTAGTGGCGGTATAGTGAGAAAGGGCTCTGAATTGTTTTTACGGAGAAGAAAAATAGTTTTCAAGTAAACAGGATGTGGCTAGCTTGGCAAAATCCAAGATGCGTAAGGGGTCTCTTATTTTGAATGACATGGTTGAAGCGCTTACGAGTGAGAAGCGTTCTACTAGTGAGCTTGCAGCGTCAAAGCAAAAGCACGCTACGGAAAAATCTACACGTATTATTATGTTTTGTGATCTTAGGGATTCAACGGATATTTTGCTTAATTTTGAGCATGGCATTTATCGGCATATGAATCATATTGATGATGAGGAGTTTACTTACGATAAATTTCTGCTGGATGTCCATAAAACCAGTTATGAATACCTTTATTTAGGCCATAAAATGACCCATACAGAAATCTATGGTGATGGATTGATGGCTATTTTTCCCGAAGACAATACCAAGTTTATTCTGGAAAATATCTACAGGCTGACTGGGCAGATGCGTATTTATAACGACTCTACAGGTGTAGGGGTGACGCAGCCGGGTATCGACTTGGGCTTCGGCATCACTGTGGGCGATATTTCGATGGTCTATTATTATTTGGATGATCGCTATCATCCGATTGGTATGGGGGTTCATGAAGCAGCCCGAATAGAAGGGATGTCTAAATTTTATGACGCTAGAGTTTTAATTTCCGATAGCTTTTTCAAAAATATAGCGGCATATATTAAGGATGATAAAAGGTTTTCATATCGATTTATTGATCGGGTTCGATTGAAAAATTTTCGTACACCGGTCAGTCTGTACGAATTGATTGTTGATAATGATCCCAGATTTGACCATAAAATAAATTCCATGGCTCTCTATTCAGAAGCCTATGCAAAATACTGTAAAGCTGATTGGTCAGAGGCAAAAGCACTCTTTTTAAAGGTACATCATGATTTTGGTTTGGGTGCTGGTTTGGTGATGGCCGATCGCTGCGATATTCTTTCGCAATCCCCGCCTAAATCGGATTGGAATGGTATTTGGAACTTGAAAGATAAGTAGTGGCACGCAAAAAGGGGCTATGAAGCTTGTTTAACAATAAATAGAGTCACTTACAAAACTGTGAGTGCGGAAGTCAATCGCCGCTCATAGGTTTTGACGTGGCTCTAGTAACTGCGAATAGTGGGTGCATTGGTCAGATGAGCTGATACACTGCGCCCCGTTTTAGATATACGGAGGTCAGGCATGCCCTGGAGTAACCAGAATGGTTCCAACAAAGATAATAAGAACCCGTGGGGGAACAACAGTGGGGGTGGTGGTAATCAGACACCACCTGATCTGGATGAAGTGATTCGCAGACTACAACAGCGGGTTCGTCACCTGTTTGGTGATCGCGGTAATAAAGGAGGCAGTGGCGGTGGCACACCAGAGATTAGTAAAGGTGTGATTACTGGTTTTTTAGCTGTAGCTATATTGATTTGGGCGCTTTCCGGCTTTTATAAGGTGGCAGCCGATGAAGAGACCGTTGTTTTACGCTTTGGTCAGCATGTTTCTACCACCGGCCCTGGTTTGAACTGGCATATTCCTTATCCCATTGAAACGATTGAAAAATTGCCGGTTACGCGTGTGCAGCGATTGGAAATTGGCTTTCGCCACTTTGCCGATGGTGTTATTCGTAAGCGTACCAATGAATCATTGATGTTGACCATGGATGAGAATATCGTCGATATTTCCTTTATTGTGCAGTATAAGATTAAGAGTGCAGAAAATTACCTCTTTAATATCGATAATCCTCAGAAAACGGTGCGCGATGCAGCTGAATCAGCTATTCGTGAAGTGATTGGTCGTACATTGATTGATGATGTGCTGACCACCAAAAAGGCAGAAGTGGAAGTGGAAACTGAGAAGTTAATTCAGTCGATACTTGATTCTTATAAAGCAGGTATCTCTGTAGCAACGGTGAAGCTGCAAGATGTTCAGCCGCCAG
Source organism: Mariprofundus sp. (assembly GCA_030950555.1). Lineage (GTDB taxonomy): Bacteria > Pseudomonadota > Zetaproteobacteria > Mariprofundales > Mariprofundaceae > Mariprofundus. The sequence continues at coordinate 2,191 of JAUZRH010000139.1, forward strand.
AGCGTGTGATAAAAGAGTTTAAAGATGTGGCCAGTGCACGTGAAGATAAGGAACGTGCTAAAAACGAAGCGCAAGCCTATGCCAATCAGATCACCCCGAATGCACGTGGTGAAGCGAAGAAGATGGTGCTAGATGCAGAAGCTTACTCGAAAGAGGTAGTTGAGCGGGCTAAGGGTGAAGCCTCTCGTTTTGAGAGCCTGTTGGCGGCTTATAAACTTGCACCGGTAGTCACGCGTAAGCGTCTCTATATGGAATCCATGCAGGAAGTCATGAGTAGTGTTGATAAAGTCATTGTTGATGGTGCCGTGGCTGGAAAAGTGTTACCCTACCTTCCACTCGACCGAGTATCAGCTAAAGCGGAGGTGAAGAAATGAGTCCTAAACAGATGATCCTCGCAATTATTTTTACAGCATTTGTTGGTCTGATGGGCAGCAGTGCCTATGTAGTAGATCAACGTGAACAGGTATTACTACTACAGTTCGGTAATCCGAAAGATGTCGTGAAAACTGCCGGTTTACACTTTAAGTGGCCATGGCAAAGTGTCACCACTTTTGATAGCCGCTTATTGGAATCGGATGCAGAGCCAAATGAAGTGATTACCAAAGATAAGAAGTCCATCATGGTGGATAACTACACGCGTTGGACCATTTCTGATCCGTTGAAGGTTTATCAGGTAGCGCGTACCCAGCAGGGCGTGACCTCACGTATGGAAGACGTCGTTCGTGGTAAGGTGCGCGAGGTGCTAGGACAACATACTTTGCATGAGATTGTATCGGGTGGTGAACTGGCTAATTTACGTATTGAGCTGATGCTTTCTATCCGTGACCGTGCTGATAAAGCGGTGCGTGAATTAGGCTTACATATTGTTGATGTGCGTATCAAACGGGCTGATCTGCCGCAAGAAAACTCAGAAGCAGTATTCCAGCGTATGAAGTCAGAGCGTAATCGTATTGCCAAGGAATACCGCTCTGAAGGTGAAGAGTCTGCTAAAGTGATTCGTTCAGAAGCTGAAAAACAGCGGAAAGTCATTTTGGCTGATGCTTATAAACAATCAGAGATACTACGCGGTCATGCTGATGCGGAATCCACCGGTATTTACGCCTTGGCTTATCAGAAAGATCCTGAATTTTACGCTTTCACCCGTTCTTTAGAGGCTTACCGTGGCTCGATTAAAGAGGGTTCGCGTTTGGTGATTTCACCGGATACGGAGTTTTTCCAGTTCTTTCAGCAGTCACACCGCTAATTGAACGGTATGTGTTATGAATGATCTGCTGGCGGCAGTTGGATTGTTGCTCGTGCTTGAGGGTACTTTGTATGCGTTATTCCCTCAAGGAATGATCAATATGATGAAGCGAATACCTGAAATGCCTCCGGCTTCACTTCGCTTGACAGGTATTGTGTCACTGGCAGTAGGTTGGATTATAGTAAAAATTGTACGTAGCTAAATAGAGGGTCAGTTCTGAATGAACTGGCCCTTTTTTTTGCACCCTTCCTATTCCGGTTTGCACATTAAGACTTTCCATAAAACGGAAAAGACTTCGCCAAATAGTTAATTCCCTCACCCAACCCTCGCCCTTAGGGCCAGGGTTGGGTGAGGGAATTAATAAAAATCGCCCCTGATAATCCGACTTACGGAAGCTAAGGGCCACGGAAAGAATAAAGTATCCAGGTTATGCGCAGGATAGTTGTTGGATTCAAGGCGCCAAATCAAGCGCATAAGCAAGCCCTGAATGGGCGCGATAGCCTACTGCCTTTAGTCGTAACTCTGTGGCAACGCA
>JAUZRH010000014.1 GCA_030950555.1 Mariprofundus sp.
GGGCCGCGGAAAGAATAAATCATCCACGTGCTGGTCTATAAGTCCGCATTCTGCGTTGCCACAGAGTTACTCCTAAAGGCAGTAGGCTATCGCGCCCATTCAGGGCTTGCTTATGCGCTTGATTTGGCGCCTTGAATCCAATAACTATCCTGCGCATAATCTGGATACTTTATTCTTTCCGTGGCCCTAAGAGACACTGTTTCACATCACCGCGTTTTTGCAAGCCGAGGCTCTTAGAATGACTTATGTGTGAGAGCGGTTTGATTAGTCACTATGTTTTGGCGTTGTTGTTTGGGGATTCATGAGCTTAGAAGTGATAGTCCAAATATGAAATCCTTTGCCGGGAGCCGTACTTTCGCTTGATTTTTGATCGTGACTGCGCCTGATTTTACGGTCTGAATGAAAATAGACTTTACCATCACGATCCATCGTGGCGCCTCCATCTCGGCCGGCGTCTTGTGTTAGTTGCATAAGGTTTCGGCCGCTGATATCAATGCTCCAGATATCCCATGGCCCTTTTTCAGGGTGGCGCATATCAGGCTTGATTCTGTTGGAAGTGAACAGTAGCCATTGCCCATCAGGGCTCCATGTGGGCTGTATGTCCACGCTTCTGCTGTCGGTGACTTGGATTAATTCAGAGCCATCAACATGCATGCGGAAAAGATGCATGCTGCGACCGACGGGCATGGAAAAGGCAATCCATTTACCATCTGGGGAGAGGCTGGGGTTGGTGCCTTCGGCGAGGACTTTTGCGCTGCCATCGCTATTAAAGCGAATGATATGGGTGTGAAAGCCGGGGAATGACCAGTTGTTAAACGTATCACTATTAGCGGCGTTCTTTTTTTTATGCTGGTTCTGCTGTGACTTTTTAGGTGTCAACCTGACGGCAATGATACTATGATCTTCTAACAGGATCGGCTGAGTGATGACGCCTTTCAGAATTTGAATGCGACGTTGCATGCCTTCACCATCAGCAATTTTTTCCCATAAAGCCAATGCTCCGGCGCGTTCAGATAAAAAATAGACATGGCTGTCATCGTGCCAAGCAGCCGAATCCAGCGCTCTAATATCATCAGTGATATGGTTGGCCGGATCGCCATTCTCACTATATCGGCGTGCAACCCATGCCTGCTCTTTGTGGTAACTTATATTCATCAAAAAGAGGCCATTCGGCGAGAGGCGGGGGAACATCTCCTGTTCTCCGGGTTCTATTGTTAATAGCTGTGCCGCATCAGTGGCCGAAGCAGTTGTTTCACTGTTGGAGTGATGGGTTTGCATCCAGTCGAGCAGTGAGTTTGCGTAGCCAAGTGGTGGGGCGGCCACGATTAAAAAAAATAAGAAGAGGGTTTTCATGATAGTATCCTGTTTACTTCTGTGATCAATATAAAAGACGTGGTTTTTGTGCGTAGCTGACGAAACAACGATCTTGAAGGGTTTCTGTAGGTTGCAGCAATGATGGGTGTGGTGATCTAAAAAAAGCCCCACAGAGATGTTTAACATGCGTGTGGCCAAACGGCCTCTGATATTCGCTCGTCGAAAAAGTAGATGAGCCGTGAGGAAAGAACCAATCATATTGATGGTTCAATGCTCACGGCTTCATTGTTTTTAAATGAGCATCTGTTTTTTGAGTGCTAATGATATCATGCCGAATTAGAAATCGCGCAGTAGCTCTGTGATGCCTGTTTTGCTACGCGTTTTTTCATCAACCTGCTTGACAATAACAGCACAGTAGAGATTCGGTCCGCCTGATTTTCCAGGCATAGAGCCTGAAACAACGACGGAGTAGGGTGGTACTTCACCATACATCACCTTGCCCGTTTCGCGGTCAATAATGCGCGTTGATTGGCCAATATAAACACCCATAGAGATGACCGACCCTTCACGTACGATGACGCCTTCAACGATTTCCGAACGTGCACCGATAAAACAGTTATCTTCAATAATGGTTGGCGTGGACTGCAATGGTTCTAGTACACCGCCGATACCAACACCACCCGAGAGATGTACATTTTTGCCGATCTGGGCGCATGAGCCAACGGTTGACCACGTGTCAACCATGGTGCCTTCATCAACATAGGCGCCGATATTGACATAGGATGGCATCAATACGACTTTTGGCGCAATAAATGAGCCTTTGCGCACGGTAGCGGGTGGCACTACGCGCATGCCGCCCTTGCGGAACATATCTTCGCCCCAGTTGGCAAATTTCTGTGGCACTTTATCAAAATAGTTCGTGTCACCACCATTGATGACCTGATTGTCATGTAGCTTGAAGTACAGTAGGACCGCTTTTTTCAACCACTCATGGGTGACCCAATGACCGTTTGCATCTTTTTCGGCGACACGTACGCCACCATCATCAAGCAGTTGGATGGCATTTTCAATCGCCTCTCTAATCTCTGCATCGACGTTGCTGGATGTCCATGTTTCGCGGATATCCCAAGCTCGCTCGATGGTATCTTGTAAATGGCTCATAATGCCTCCTAGTCTTTAGGGTATAGCCCCAAGGTTTGTAAGGGCCGCGGAAAGAATAAATCATCCAATTCTGCTGGTCTATAAGTCCGCATTCTGCGTTGCCAAATCAGTTACATAGCCCTGCTATGCGCTTGATTTGGCGCCTTGAATCCAAACTTCTATCCTGCGCATAACCTGGCTACTTTATTCTTTCCGTGGCCCTAATGTATTCACTGATCGTGACACAATGTTGGTGTTGCAATTAAGGGCCGCGGAAATAATTAACTATCCCATTCTACTGGTCTATAAGCCCCTCTTCTGCGTTAAAGAATGTGGCACATAGCCTTGCTATGCGCCAAACTCTTCGCCTTGAAGACGAACTTCTATCCTACGCAGCTTGGGACACTTTATTATTTCCGTGACCCTAAATCTCATCTTTAAGCTATTAAATATAAGTAGAGCTCGCAGAAATTTGATATCATTCTGGTGCTTCGTTTAAAACAATCTCTTCGGGGCTTTCGTGGCTTAAAAATGCCAGATTGGACATGGTTAAACCGTAAGCGCCCGCTAAGCCGAATACAGCGATATCACCCACATCAACAGCATCAATCATGACATTATTGGCCAGTTTATCAGCACCAGTACAGAGCGGACCACCGAAATAGACGGCTTGATTGCGAACGCTCTCCTGAGCAGGGAATAGCTTTTCTCGATCGCTGCGTACAATGGCCATCGGATGGTTGATGGCAAGGGCTGCTGGGCGGCGGAAGTGATTGATGCCGCCAGCGCAGATGACCTGTTTTTTGCCACGGCTATCTTTAATATCCAGAACCTCGGTGCAGAACCAGCCTGAATCTGCGGCGAGATAGCGTCCTAATTCTAGGAAGAACGTGCGTCCAGCAAAACCATACTGTGCAATCAGTTTCGCCAATCCATCAGCATATCGTTGAGGGTCAAAATCACGCCCCTCTTCAAGATAATCAACACCGAATCCACCACCAAAATCAATCGTATCGCAGCATGTAGCGGGATAATCGACTTCGATTTGTTGGGCCATGGCGAAGACCAGCTGACAGTTTTTAAGAAGATCATCTACATTGAGTACACCGGAGGCGGCATAGACGTGTAATCCCCGGAAGTTCAGATGCTCAAGGGCTAGAATTTGAGGCAGAATCGCTGCTAATTTCTCTTCATCGACGCCGAATTTTTTTGAACCCCCGGAGAATGTGGTTTGGGCTTCGTGAATATCAAAGTCGGCGTTGATACGCAGTAGGATATCTTGCTTCTTATTTAGCTTTGCACAAATTGCTTGTAGTCGATGCGCTTCGGTCAATGATTCAATGTGAATGGTGCGGATGCCATGTGATACACCCCAGAGTAGCTCTTCAGGTGATTTTCCCGGCCCAGTATAGATTAACTGATTGGCTTGAAAGCCTGCGGTCACGGCTTTTTCTGCTTCGCCAAGGCTAGCAATCTCAATGCCCCTGGCACCAGCACTGCGTGCTGCGGCTAAAAAGGCTGTATGTGGATTGGCTTTCATGGCATAGAATACTTCGACGCCCTGTGGCATAATTTGATTTAAGTGGTGGATCTTATCTTGCATTGCGGTTGTGTCATAAATATAGCAGTTCAGGGTTTTGCCCACCTCTAGCTGCTGACGTATTGCTTGTTCTAAATGAGAGGGGATTTTCATTGTCATATACTCACTGATTTTAGTCTTCTGCCGAGTTCCGCAGCCTTTTCCACACCGTCAACCAGGGCAATGCGTATATAGCCACGACCGGGATTATTGCCTCTGGTATCATCCGCGGCCAAGTAGGAGCCGGGCAGTAAGGTGACGCTCTGCTGTTGATAAGCTGCCAGTGCAAAGGCTTCATCATCGGCAACAGGCAGCCAAACAAAAAATGAACCTGCAGGCACTTCGCCGGCGCCGTAGGCTGAAAAGAATGATTTTAAGCTCTGGCGATAAATAGTAAGATGTTTCTCAACGTGACTCTCATCAGACCATGCGGCGGCGGCTACATGCTGAAGCGGTAGTGGTGTGGCTGGCCCTGTATAGCTACGGAGTTTGGCAAAACGAGCCAGCAGGGCGGCATCGCCAGCAATAAGGCCAGAGCGTAAGCCTGGTAGGGCGGAGCGCTTCGAGAGCGAGTTCATAGCCAAGCAGCGGCGATAGTCGTGTCGGCCAAGGGTTGCGCAAACTTGCAGCAATCCTACTGGCTTTTGTTGCGAGTAGATTTCAGAGTAACACTCGTCCGATACTATATAGAAGTCGTATTGATCTGCCAGCGCAATTAACTTCGCAAAGTATGCGTGTTGAGCAATCCAGCCGGTCGGGTTTGAAGGAGAGCAGACATAGATAATGGCACTGTTTTTCCATACTTCGGAGGGAATACTATCCAAGTCTGGGGTAAAATTATTACTACGGCAGCATGGCATAAAATAGGGACGTGCACCAGCGGTAATCGCCGCACCTAAGTAGATTTGATACATTGGGTTGGGCATCAGGGCAAAAGGTTTGTTTGCCGCCTCGGGGTTGATGAGGGCGTGGGCAATGGCAAAGAGTGCTTCACGGGTGCCGTTGGCACTTAGTACCTGCGTAGCAGGATCTATCTGCACTAAGTCGTAGCGGCGCTTTAGCCAGTCGGCAATTGCGCTTCGTAAGATATCATTACCATTGGTTGAGGGGTAACGGGAAAAACCATCCAGATGATTTGCCAGTGTTTGTGCAACAAAAGGGGGGAGAGGCAGGCGAGGTTCACCGGCGCCGGCATCAATATGGAGCAAGTCGGGGTTGGCTTGGTGGTTTGCGAGGAGTGTTTTTAGACGTGCAAAGGGGTAAGCGCCTAATTGGGCCAGCCTTACTTGTTCGGTCTGTTGTGGTTGACTCATGGCCGACTTCAGCGGGAGAGATCCACGCCTTTGGCGTGAATAGCATGGCTCCAAGGGCCGAGGTTGCCATCTATGTCATAAGCGCGAATACGAAAGAGGTATTCAACAGTGTCATTTTTTAGCTTTATCAGTCGTTTTGACTCAACGCCAACCTGTACAGGCAGCGCTGGGCGGTCATAAAAACGGCGCCAGAAGCCGGGGCAGTGGCAGTAAGGGTCGATCTGCGTACGATCGACATGGAAGCCTACGCCTTTAGCCATGCCCGTGAGCGTGAATTTCAGCTCTAGGACATTGCCCACTACCTGATCTCGCAGGTTGTTGATTTGCGGTTTTTCATCGCCCGTACTGATCTGGGGTGCTTCCTTGCGACCACAAGCGCTTAAACTGATGCCGACGGTGAGTAGTAGCAGGGTAAATAAACGCCATTTATGCATGTGAATTCTCCAGTCGTTGTTGCCAGAATACTACCTGTGCGATGACCTGTTCGGGAGCTGTGCCGCCTACGTGGTTGCGGGCGGCGACACAGGCTTCAACGGAGAGGGCGGCAACCATATCGCTCTTCAAGCGAGGGTCGATCTGCTCACAGCTTGCGCTATCCATCTGGTGAAGTTCAATGTTGCTTTTGATACAGTGAGCTACCGATTTTCCGACAATCTCATGGGCATCGCGAAAAGGAACTCCGGCACGTACCAGTGCATCGGCCAGATCGGTAGCCGTAGCAAAACCGGATGAAGCTGCAGCGTGCAGTGTTTGTTTGTTTACTTTCATGCCGGGTAGCATGTCAGCAAAGACACGCAAGCTTCCCTGTAAGTTGTCAAAAGCATCAAAGATAGCGACTTTATCTTCTTGCATATCTTTGTTATAAGCCAGTGGTAGCCCTTTGACGGTGGTTAACATAGCTACCAGGCCACCAATAATACGACCTGTTTTGCCTCGTACCAGTTCAGGCATATCCGGGTTTTTTTTCTGTGGCATGATAGATGATCCGGTGCAAAAAGCATCGGGCAGATCAATAAAGTGGAACTGAGCACTCATCCATAATATTAGTTCTTCAGCCAAGCGTGATAGATGTACAGCACAGATAGAGGCTGCGGCCAGCAGTTCCATAATAAAGTCCCGATCGGATACCGCATCGAGAGAGTTGCGTGTGGGGCCATCAAAACCCAGTTCAGCAGCGGTCATGTGGCGATCAATAGGGAAGGTGGTGCCGGCAAGCGCTGCTGAGCCTAAAGGGGACTGGTTCATGCGACGGCGCGCATCCAAGAAACGTTCTGCATCGCGCTCAAACATTTCGACATACGCCAGCAGATGGTGGCCAAGTGTTACCGGTTGGGCGGTCTGTAGGTGGGTAAAGCCAGGCATGATGGTTGCAGCATGCTGTTTGGCTAAGACGACCAGCACGCTTTGAAGTTGACGGAGATGGTCGACCATCGTATCAGTGCGGCCGCGCAAGTAGAGGCGCGTATCAGTAGCTACTTGGTCATTGCGTGAACGGGCGGTATGCAAGCGCTTGCCAGCATCGCCGATAAGCGCTGTTAGACGTGATTCGATATTCATATGGACATCTTCAAGGGCAATTTTAAACGTAAAATCACCGTCTTCAATCTCATTGAATACTTGATCAAGGCCGCTCAGAATGGACTTTAAATCTTCATCACTGAGGATTTTCTGTTTGTGCAACATGCGTGCATGGGCTCGAGAGCCCGCAATATCTTCGCCATACATGCGTGCATCAACATCGATAGAGGCGTTGAAAGCTTCAACAAATTCATTGGTGGGGGATTCGAAGCGGCCGCCCCAAGGTTTTTCAGACATAGTAGACACCTGTGTTCATGATTTGGCAACCCTATCTTCGGAAGCTGTAGACGGAAACAACGGTTAATAGTGGGGCGGTGGTGTTTCTTCATCTGGCCGGGCTAAGCCAGATGATTCTTGCTGTTTCAGGTACTGACGCAGTTGTTGTACAGACGTTTCTAATTGGTCAATTTGAGCCTGTTGGTGGGTAACAACTTCATTAAGTTCGCTGAGGGTGTAGTCCTGATAAGAGAGCTTGGTCTCCAGTTCAATAATACGATTTTCCATGCTGGAAAGCTTAGCGCATCACTGTTAAAGATGCATCTGCTTCTTTAACGGAGGCTATGCATAGCCTCCTGTTGAAAGTGTAAGCTACTTTTGCTCACTGGTGAAGGATGCCGGTATTTCTTCTCGGGCAGTCTCCTAGGCTTGCTGCTTGTTTAAGTGATTCATGACTAAGACAGTTACAAGGCATGCGCTAAAACTAGAAGCGATAATCATGTAGAGTACAATCAATTGCGCTACGGCGGCATCCAGTGCGGCGGCACCAGCTAACACCATGCCAACAAAAATACCCGGCATATGCACCAAGCCGACCACCCGAAGGGTATCAATTGTTGGAATCATCGCCATTTTCATGCCGTCACCCACCATGCCGCCACTTTTCATGCGTTCAAACATAATAGAAACGGCATTCATACCGTTAGCAGCAATCATGCTGCCTAGTGGAACGAGCGTGCGCGTATCATTGGCGATGGTGTTGCTAAAAGCCAACCAGGGAAGTGTTAGTAGGCAACCACAAGCCAGTCCGACTGCAGCTGCAGCCCAAGTGGTTCTTTTGCCATTATAGTGGCTGGCGCTGTTGTGCGCTGCCATCACACAAAAGCCTGCGATCACGCCTGCTTGGGCGATATGAGACTGAATATCAAAAATCCAGTGTAGTACAAATGCCAGTACCATCAGCTGCAGCAGGCCACGGCCAGAAGCGATAATCATTTTCCTAGAGAGTCCAAGTTGCTCATGCCGAGCCCATAGGGCCGCACTAGCTAGCAGTACCCATGCGGCAAATAGCTTTAGCAGCAGGTCGATCATTGATGGATCCAGCATAAACCCTCCGAGGTCAGGTCTTGCAATCATACTCTCGTTGTTTTTTTTCCGTTATTCCGCGAAGGCGTGAGGCGGAACGCTATACTTTAAGAGCTACTTGCAAAACTCTGGGTGGATGCGTAACAATCCCACTTCGAGCGCAACTTAGGGCCTCGGAAATAATAAAACATCCAAAAGGTGCGCAGGATAGTTGTTGGATTCAAGGCGCAGAAACAGGCGCATAGCTGGGCCTATGTAACTGTTTCTGCAACGTAGAAGGCGAGCTTATAGACCAGTACGTGGATGTTTTATTATTTCCGCGGCCCTTAGGATGAAATGAAGGGCATGGTGGTTCCATACGCTGAACGCAGCCTAGAAATGCGCCGGAGTGGGGCAGTTAATCGCCGCTCATGGGTTTTGCAAGTGGCTCTTAAGTATTATAGTGCTGCTATCGGGTGCTGTTCTGTCTTTCCTGTTTAATATTTTTGACCACCAGAAGTGCTTCAAGTAGTACCCAGAAAGCTAATAAGAAAATAACACTCCCGACCGATGCAACTGCCCACTGCTCTTTGCCAAGTGCCTTTATGATGCCCATGATCATGCCGCTAATAGTGGCGCCAAGTACCAAGAGCATGGGCAGCAATGTGTAGAGAATTGGTTTTTTCTTGCGATAGAGGTAAATAGTGACGGTGAGTAGTGTTAAGCCGGCCAGGATTTGATTGGTGGTGCCAAAGAGCGTCCATAAAAAGAGACCGGCAGGCTTGCCATCCACTTGGAAAAAAGCGAAGAAGCCAATGGCTGCCACGGCTAGGGTGGTAGCCAGATAGCGGTTGCTGAAGGCCTTGATACCCAATGTCTGGCCGATCTCTTCTAAATTGAAGCGCAGCAGGCGGGCGCCTGTATCCACACTGGTCATGGCAAAGCCGACGACTACCACGGAGATAAATGCCGCAGCATAATCAAGAGGTACACCGAGTTGGTGAATAAAATTTGCGTTGCCCTGAATAAAGATGCCTAGTTTTTGATGAAGACCCACGGCCTTGTCCCAAGAGCCATAAAAGCTCTCCCAATCAGCGCGTGAGGAGAAGGCGCCAGCGGTCGTTGCCAGTACGGCCAGCAGGGCTAACAGTGATTCGCCGATCATGCCAACATAGCCGATAAAGGGGGCATCACTCTCTTTGTCTAGCTGCTTGGATGTGGTGCCGGAAGCAACTAGGCCATGAAAGCCCGAAACAGCACCGCAGGCAATGACAATAAAGAGAAAAGGTAACATCGGCGGTGCGCCTACTGGGTTGGGATTGATGGCGGGGGCAGCCCACTCGGGATCAAGTATGAAAAAACCGGCCAGCATGGCAAAGAGTGCCAGATAGAGTAGTAGCGAATTCAGAAAATCGCGCGGTTGTAGCAGTAGCCATACGGGCAGTACGCTGGCGATAAAGGCGTAAATAAGTAACGACCAAGTCCAGTTGGCAGCTGTAAAGCCGGTAATGGGCATGGTCAGGCCGATGGCAGTGGTGATCAACATCAAAATAAAACCGACGGCGATCATGGGCCAGAGAGGCAGGTTCTTCTTATGGACTAGAAAGCCGATAACCATAGCGATTAGCATGAGTGAGTAGGTGGGGAAAATCGCTTCAGGGTGTGAGGTTGCAGGGATATGGGCGGCATCGGGTGAGGCAAAGAGGCCAGATATCACCAGGACAAAGACGCCCATCGCTAGCGCGACCAGAAAGAATATCACCAGTAGAAAGAGCAGGCGCGTACGCGGAGAGATCACGTCATGAGCAATCGTACCCATGCTCTGCCCTTTATGGCGAATGGAGAGGACGAGCGCTGAGAAGTCATGTACAGCACCAACCAGTAGTGTGCCAAATACCACCCAGCAGAGAGCTGGAACCCAACCCCAAATTACCGCAATCGCCGGTCCCAACATTGGCGCTAGGCCGGCAATGGAAGCAAAGTGGTGGCCAAAGAGGATGTATTTGTTACTGGGTACAAAATCGATATCATCGCGCAGGGTGTGAGCGGGGGTTTTCTGTGCATCATTGAGTTCAAATATTTTCAGCGCCAATATATTTTTTGCATAGAGTCGGTAGAAAACGATATAGAGCGATAATACAACAATAGCCATAACAACGGGAGACATTCACAATCCTCCTTGTATTTGTCCGGCACAGAGCCTAAGACGGCGCGCAAGCTACTCAAGCACGCTACGCTAACAAGTTTAGTCGCTGTAGTGCTTTAGGAATAAGTTGTCTTTGCTCGTTATTCCCGCATCTCGCCTTCGCGGAAAATGACCGCTAGATCAGGGGGTGGCTCACTCGTCATGTCCGCAAAGGCGTAGGGTGGGGCTTATTGGGATTGAGGTAAAACAGAGCTTTTTTAGAAGTGGATTCCCGTCTCCACGGGAATGACGTACAATCCATACTTGAAGCACTGCAGGTTTTGGTGGTGCAACGTGGATGAAGCCGAACGCCTAAAGGGGATGGTTACGTACGCTTGGAAGTCGTAGGCTTTGTGGGGCGCTTTGCAGTAGATGGCTCCGAGCTGTTATTGATTGTTCGTGGTGAGGGATAAAAAGGGCAATAGCATGTTCGTTAGTACCTCAATGTGACTATCCTGATCATTGAGCGCTGGAATGTAGCGGTATTGTGCGCCACCTGCCTTGAGAAAATAATCCCTGTTTTCGATGGCGACCTCCTCCATGGTTTCTAGGCAGTCTGCTGAGAATCCTGGGCAGATTACATCCACCGAACCTACGCCATCAGCACCCCACTGTTTTAGGGTGGCATCGGTGTAGGGGTGCATCCAGCGTTCACGGCCGAAGCGCGATTGAAAGCTGATTTGAGCGGCCTCTTCACTCAGACCAAGTGCTTCACGCAAGAGTCGCGCTGTTTTTCGGCAGTGGCATGGGTAGGGGTCGCCAGCCTTGAAATAGCGTTCGGGAATACCGTGGAAACTCATCAGTAGTCGATCGGCCTTACCATTTTTATCCCAATAACTGCGTACACTGGTCGCCAACGTTTCGATGTAGTCGGGATTGTCGTAGTAGGAATCGATAAAGTGTAGGGCCGGCACGCGGCGCCACTTTTTCAATTCATCGGCAACAGCATCCAGGGTGGAGGCGGTGGTGGTGGCAGAATATTGGGGATAAAGGGGGAGGACAATGATTTTTTTACAATTTTTGGCTCGCAGGGATTGCATAGCGGCTGCGATGGATGGGTTGCCATAGCGCATGGCTAATTCAACATGAATCGGTGTGGTGCTAGTTGATGCTTCGCTGATCTGCGAAAGCGCTTGAGCTATTTTTTTTTGTTGGCGCTTGCTGATGGCCAGTAGTGGCGAACCATCATTACCCCACACCTTGCGATAGGAGGCTGCTGATTTCGCGGGGCGAATATTTAGAATCACACCATTTAACACCAGCCACCAGAGCCAGCGTGGTTGCTCAACGACACGAGGGTCCGAGAGAAACTCTTTCAAATAGCTGCGTACAGCAGCCGTGGTTGGTGCATCAGGTGTGCCGAGATTGGTGAGTAGGACACCGGTCGCTGCTGGTTGATTGTGGGATGAATTGGTTTGTGCGCTGAAAGCCATGCTGTCTCCTGTGGCTGAATCCGCCACGTTGTGATGGTGGTCAATACCCGGTTGCTTCAGTAATTGTTTTCATGACCACTCAGTAGTGGGCACAAAAAAGGCCTGCCGGGGGGAGGGGGGGAGGCAGGCCTTTCTTTGAACAACGAATTTTGTATTTCACTGGCGTTGTGGCCTATAAACACTGAACCCTTTACAACAAGGTGGGCGCCGCATCTTGATATCAGGTATCCCACAAAGGGATTCACACAACCAAAATAGCTAAACTCCCGTTCAGATGGTATCGGCTCAGACTTATAAGCCACACCGCCAGTGAAACAAGTGCAAGCTTACACATAGTGAAATAATAATGCAAGGATTATTTTTATATGTGATATCAGAGCAGATATAGATGGGAATACTTAGGGCCTCGGAAATAATAAAGTGTCCCAAGCTGCGCAGGATAGAAGTTCCTCTTCAAGGCGAAGGGTTTGGTGCATAAGCAAGCCCTGAATGGGCGCGATAGGTAGTCATATTGCTTTTAAAAAGTGGCTGATTCTTCAACGTAGAAGAGGGACTTATCGACCAGTAGAATGGGATAGTTAATTATTTCCGCGGCCCT
>JAUZRH010000140.1 GCA_030950555.1 Mariprofundus sp.
GGGGCCGCCGATCGCCGCTCACGAGTTTTGCAATTGGCTCAATAGTCCCCTCTTTTTGGCTACAACTATACTCCCCTCTATGCATGGTAAGGTGATTTAAGCATTAGACCCGTCATTCCCGTCAAGAACCTGCCCCCGCGACGGCGTGGGGCGGGAATCCATAGGTTTTAGAATCAAGCAGAGCGTTTGTTTGATGGGGATTCCCGACTTAAGGGCCGCGGAAAGAATAAATCATCCACGTGCTGGTCTATAAGTCCGCATTCTGCGTTGCCACAGAGTTACTACTAAAGGCAGTAGGCTATCGCGCCCATTCAGGGTTTGCTTATGCGCTTGATTTTGCGCCTTGAATCCAACAACTATCCTGCGCATAACCTGGATACTTTATTCTTTCCGTGGCCCTAAGCCTCGGGAAGCTTGAGCGGCGTTCCCTCTACGCGATAGGTTTAGCCAGACAACCAAAACCGAGTCTGATTTATTCGGGCCGTCTAATGAATCCTATCGCGTAGCGGGAACACCACTACAGAAGGTGCTCTACCATACAAGCATTCACCTGATAGGTATTCCCACTTTAAGGATTACTAAAAAGCCAAAAAGTGGGAACGGAATTGTAACAAATACCCCTGTATTTCGACAGTCTGGGTCAGGACTTGTTTTGCGTATTTATCGCGTTAGGTTATCTGCATGGTAAGACCTTTACGAATCGAATATGAAGGCGCAGCTTATCATGTGAGATCATGTGGTAAGGCACAATCTGATATTTATCTATCGGATGAAGGCAGGGCTATATTCCTCGATGTGCTAGGCCCAGTGGTTCATGTTTTTGCTTGGATTTGTTATATCTACTGCTTGAGGACCAACTCATTCATCTCATGATAGAGACTCCCAAGACAATTTTTAGTCGAGGTATGGGCCAACGCTCTCTGACAACGGTGGGTGAGAGTGTGGTGCTTGGTTATCTGGACGTTGATTGGTTGTTATCGCAATTTGCTGAGCTGAGAGTGCCGGATATTTTAGGTGATGATCCGTTTCGATTAAGCTTGCAGGGTGATGTTGGTCATTCTTCACAGGGGAATGCCAAACGTGAACAGTTACGTAAGCATCTTCCGCTAGGCTAGATTTCGGCTAAGGATAGAGAGCGCTCTGTCTGGATGAGGAAAACCTATCGGGAGCATGGAATAGCATGCAGAAGGTTGCAACGTTTGTCTACTTACACCACTCCATGGTGAGCTTATTCGTCAAAGGCGGGGATAAAAATATGCGAAACAAGTCCTGGCGCTTGGTTTGAACATGAAAAAAATAAACACCATCGTACTCCTTCTCTTTTATGGTCTGTTGACTTTCTCGCCATCTGTTTTCGCAGCAGATGGTAGTGTGTGGGATAAGGCAAAAAAAGGCCTGGTTACCTCCTCTGAATGGTCGGCTGAGAAATCAAATGATAGTTTTAGACCAACAAATGGGGGTGCAAAGGCCTCTAGTTCTGAAAAAGTCTGGTTATCCACCAATAAAAAATCTGATAAAGGCTGGATGGCGACAAAAGAAGAGACTGGTGAGGCTGAACAGTGGAGTAAAAAGAACTCTAAGCACAGATGGATGAAAAACCATGCGAGTGGAAATAATGCTTCTGGTGGCTCGAACAAGAGTGCTGGAGAAATGTGGAAAGCTGCTAAAAAAAGCCTGAGTGAATTGACTCATTAGCTTCCCTGAAGGGTTAACTATCTGGAACAACATCAGATATATCGTGATTCAAGTATGGATTGTCCGTCATTCCCGATCGGATCGGGAACCCATCATTGCAGAGTGTGATTGAGAACAATGGATTTCCACCCCACGTCTTCGCGGGGGCAGGCTCTTCGTGGAAATGACGAGAAAAGGTAGTTTTCACACTTGAATCACTATAGTCCTGACCTCAGTCGTTCTAAAATCACCGAAATGAAGATGGTTTGCTTTATTTGTGAATTTCAACTATCATAGACAAATGTGGTGAGGTGAAGGATGGGGCAATTGGCTGTAAGGGGATGGTTTGGAAGGAAGGTTGCTCTGTTGCTGCTCATCATGGTGGGTGTCGCGATGCTCTGGTGGTTGATGCCTGAAAAGAACCGTTCGCCAATAAGGGTGGGTGTTTTGCATTCGCTGACAGGTACGATGGCGATCAGTGAAAAGCCCGTGGTGGATGCAACCCTGCTTGCTATAGCGCAGATCAATCAAGCTGGTGGTTTACTGGGCAGAAAAATCGAAGCCATTGTCGTGGATGGGAAATCGGATGCCGCAGTATTCGGGCGTGAAGCAGAGCGATTAATTGTGCAAGAGCATGTCGCCGCTATTTTTGGCTGTTGGACTTCAGCCAGTCGAAAAAATGTAAAACAGGTGGTGGAAAAGTACCATCATCTGCTCTTTTACCCGCTGCAATATGAGGGGTTTGAAGCATCGCCTAATATTATCTATATGGGCGCGGTGCCGAATCAACAGATTATTCCAGCAGTACACTGGGCTTTGACCCATTTGGGCAAGCGTATCTATTTGATAGGCTCTGATTATGTCTTTCCACGTGTAGCTAACTGGCTGATTCGCAAGCAAGTTCAATTGCAAGGTGGCACGATTGTCGGAGAGCGATACCTGCTGCTTGGTACTCAGGATGTCGATGCGACTGTTCGTGAAATCGCAGCATTAAAGCCCGATGTGATTCTTAATACGATTAATGGTGATAGTAATCTGGCCTTCTTTCATGCTTTAGCTCAGGCAGGGATGACAGCGCAAGATTGGCCTGTGATGTCATTCAGTATGGGAGAGGCTGAGGTTGCTTCTATGAAAAATAAGCTACCGATGCAGGGGTACTATGCCGCCTGGAGTTATTTTCAGAGCATAGATAGTGTTGAAAACAGGACATTTATTGCGGCATTTAAGCAGAAATATGGAGATGAGCGTGTGTTAAGTGATCCC
The DNA here is from genome assembly GCA_030950555.1 of Mariprofundus sp. Lineage (GTDB taxonomy): Bacteria > Pseudomonadota > Zetaproteobacteria > Mariprofundales > Mariprofundaceae > Mariprofundus. The sequence goes on from JAUZRH010000140.1 coordinate 2,938, forward strand.
ATGGAGGCAGCATGGGTTGGCGTTCAGTTATGGGCTGATGCTGTGCGGAATGCAAATACGGATAGTGCTGCCGTTGTCAGTCAGACGATTCAGCATCGTAGCATGCACGCCCCTGAAGGCACTGTTTCAATTGACCATGCTACCCATCATTTATGGAAAAAATCGCTGGTTGGCAAGCTGTTGGCAGATGGACAATTTGAAATAGTTTGGAGCTCTGAAAAGCCGATTGCGCCGGAACCCTATCCTAGCTTTGTGAGTAAGCTGGCGGCAAAACAATATATGACAACCCTACAGCAAGGGTGGTCCGGCAGGTGGGAAGCGGTAAGGCCGGCTAAGGTGAACCAGCCATGAGTGGCTCGTTCTTTAAACGCTCTCTATCGCTTGACCTGATCCTATTACTGGTGATTCCATTAACTTTGTTTGCCATGCTCAGTGGTTGGTTTATTTTAAATACCGTATCGCAAGAGAGTGAGTCGCATCAGCTCTCTGTTCTGACTGTTCTGGCCGATGAAAAAGCGCATGCGATTGATAACTACCTGACGGACCAATTGGCTGTGATTAAAGAGCTAAGCAAAAATAGTGTAGTGCAAGCATCCCTACCTCTGTTAACAGAATCTTTTATGCTAGGGCGTGGTTCGCAGGCGTATCAACGTCATGCTGCATCAGTGAATGGTTTTTTTCGTGAGTTTCAGACTCGATGGGACTATTATGACCTGTTTCTAATTGATAGGGAGGGCAATATAGTCTACTCGCTGCAACATGAAGCTGATTTTGCCACCAATCTGCGTCGTGGGCCGTATAAGCAAACAGGGTTGGCACAGGTATTTAACCATAGTATAGACTTTTTGCAATCCAGTAACTCTTCTTTTGAACTATATCATCCATCAGCTGAAGCGGCCTCTTTTATAGCGACTCCTGTCGTGAGTGATGCAGGCGAGTTACTTGGCGTGATTGCTTTGCAACTTAATGCACGCCAATTTAATCGCATCGTTAGTAATTTAGATGGCCTGGGTGAGTCGGGCGAAGTGGTGGTTGGGCGGCAACAGGGAGGAGAGGTGACATTGATATCACCACTCCGTTTTGATCCACAAGCGGCTTTTCACAGGGTGATACATGTATCCTCCGACATAGCACTGCCGATTCGGCGTGCTTCTCAAGGCTATGGTGGCCAAGGGCATCTAAAAGATTGGCGTGGTGTCGAAGTGTTGGCGGCCTGGGTTTATTCGCCACGTTTAAACGCGGGTATTGTGGTGAAGATGGATGCAGCGGAAGCTTTGATGAAGCTGGCTTTGATACGTGATAAAGTATTCATTTTTTTAGTGGTTATATTCATGCTGGCAATGGTGATCGCAATGTATTTTAGTCGTCGCATTAGCCGCCCTTTTATGGCGCTTCGTGAGCGCGTGCAACAGTATGTGCAAGGTCATCATGATGTTCGCTTTGATCCTCAGCATAACAAGCAGGCTGAAGTAAGTGAAATGGCTTCGGCTTTTAATGTGATGGCGGACCATATTCAGCAAACGGAACGAGCTAGAGAATCGTTGATTGCTGATTTGGCTGAAAATAACCGTCTGCTTGATCACCGTGTCGAAGAACAGACAGAACATATTCGTGCCATTATTCACTATGCACTCGATGGTATTTTCACCCTTGATGCAAAAGGGACTATTCTCACTATTAATCCGGCGATGGTGCAGATGTTTGCTTATAGCGAAGCGCAATTGCTAGGCAAAAATATCACCCTGTTGTTATCGGATCAATCAAGGCAAGCCGATGGGTGGGTCAATGGTGCGGGAGCTCTCCTTGATCAGATTAGTGAAGTGCAAGGTGTGCGCTGTGAGGGTGAAATTTTCAGTGTGGAGCTTTCCTTACGGAAGCTGAGTATTTTAGATCAGACCGTCTATATGGGTATGGTTCGTGATATTAGTGAGCGTAAAAAACGTCAGCAGTTTGATGTGGATCAGTTGCGTATTATGGAGTTGATTGCTGATGTCTCTATACCTCTGGAAGCTATTTTAGAGGTTATTGTCAGAGCAGTACAGGAATATAACCCAGCCCTGCTTGGTTCTATTCTGTTAATGGATAAAGAGGGTGAACATCTGATCCATGGGGCTGCTCCCGATCTGCCCGCGGCTTATAGTGAAGCCCTTGAAGGGGTGAAAATTGGCCCCTCCGTAGGTTCTTGTGGTACGGCAGCCTTTACTGGAGAGCCGGTGATTGTATCAGATATTGACCATGATCCGTTGTGGGCGGACTATAAGGAGCTGGCATTGCAATATGGATTGGCTGCCTGCTGGTCGCAGCCGATTAAAGATTCGCATAATCGGGTGCTGGGTACTTTTGCAATGTACTATAAACAGCCGCGTTCCCCTGGAAAAAAAGATATAAATCTCTTGCTGCAGGCGGTGGCAATTGCCGCAAATGCGATTAGTCGAAAAAATGCGGATCAGATGCGGATAAATATGCAGTCACAGCTTGAGCATATGCAGCGACTTGAGAGCTTGGGCGTGTTAGCGGGTGGCATTGCGCACGATTTTAATAATATATTGACCGTCATTCTAGGCAATGCCGCGATGGCTGAGCGTAAAGCCTTGCTGAACCCTCATGCAACTCAGGGCTATTTGAAGAAGATTGTTGTTTCTAGTGAAAGAGCTGCTGATCTGTGTAAGCAGATGCTTGCCTATTCGGGCAAGGGGAAGTTTGTGGTGATAGCGCTTGATCTCTCTAGCATGGTTGGTGAAATCACGAATCTGTTGGAAATATCTATCTCCAAGTCAGTGATTCTGAAATATCACCTGACCGACCAACTACCGGCCGTGGAGGCTGATGCCTCACAGCTGCAGCAGGTGATTATGAATCTGGTGATTAATGCTAGTGATGCAATTGCAGATAAAAGTGGTGTAATCTCTATCTCTACAGGTGTGATGCATGCTGATCGCGCCTATCTATCAGGAACGAGTTTGGATGATGCGTTGCCGGAAGGCCGTTATGTCTATCTGGAAGTTTCAGATACGGGTAGTGGTATGGATAAAGAGACCCAAGAGAAGGTGTTTGAACCATTTTTTACCACAAAATTTACCGGCCATGGCTTGGGTATGAGTGCTGTGTTGGGCATTGTGCGTGGCCATAAGGGAGCCATTAAGCTTTATTCAGAGGAGGGGCGTGGTACAACATTTAAAATTCTGCTACCTATTTCTGAACAGGCGGCTGAGGTGGTCTTGCCTGCGGCGGTTGGGGAAATTTACCATGGTGCAGGCAAGGTGCTAATTGTAGATGATGAGGAGACCATTCGAGAGATGGCCAGTATGATGCTGGAGGATATGGGTTTTGCTTCGTTGACAGCGAAAGATGGCTTGGATGGGGTGAATGTTTATCGTCAACATCAGCCAGAGATTACGTGTGTTCTAATGGATATGACTATGCCGAGGATGGATGGTAAAACATGTTTCACAGAATTGCGGCGCATCAATAGCGAGGTGAAGGTGATTCTCTCCAGTGGTTATAATGAGCAAGAGGCTATTAGTTGCTTTGCCGGCCAAGGCTTAGCCGGTTTTATCCAAAAGCCTTATACGCCCGAAGCGCTGCAATTAAAATTACAGGAAATTTTAGGGTAGATTTTGAGTTACAACTCAGAACCTTTCGCCGCAGAGTACGCAGTGTAACGCAGAGGAAAGGGCGGGCAGCAGTAGACCGCCTGTTGAATGCATTATAGTGATGCAAGTATGGATTGTACGTCATTGGCGACCAGATCGGGAATGATGAGAAAAGGTGTCTTCAAACTTGAATCACGATAGCCTGGCTTTAGCCCCGTAGCATCAGTTTCTATTGCCGCACGTCTTAGAACGACAGGTCAAGAAGCAGGCCAATAAAAATAATGCCGCCTAGCCAATTATTATGCAGAAATGCTTTGAAGCAGGATGATCGTTGGCGTTGGTAAATCAGCCGCTGATGATACATTGCAATCAGTAAAGCCATGCCTAATGAACCATAGTAAAAAACACCAAGCTCAAAGAGCGAGCCTACAGCAACCATGCAGAGTAGAAAAAGAGCTTGAAAGAGTCCTATAAATTGACGGTCATAGCGGCCAAATAGTACGGCGGTCGATTTTACACCGATCTTTAGATCATCATCACGGTCGACCATGGCATACATGGTGTCATAAGCCACTACCCAGAAAATATTTGCCAGAAAAAGTAGCCAAGCAGCTGTAGGCAGTTCTGATCTCGCAGCAGCAAATGCCATCGGGATTGCCATGCTAAATGCTGCCCCTAAAAAAACTTGAGGCCAATGGGTGTAACGTTTCATGAAAGGGTAAATCGCCGCTAAGAGCAAGGCGATAAACGATAGCATGATTGTTAGGCCATTGGTCATTAACACAAGGGCAAAAGCGCTTAAACAGAGGGCGATAAAGAGCCCTAGTGCCTCTCGGCTTGACACAGCACCTGTTGCTAAAGGTCGGGCTTCTGTTCTTTTAACAAGCGGGTCGATTTTGCGATCCGCATAATCATTGATGACGCAGCCAGCCGAGCGCATAAGAAAAACGCCACATACGAATATGAGAAGAATTTTGACGCTAGGTTGGCCAGCAGAAGCTATCCATACGGCCCACAAGGTAGGCCATAATAGAAGCATAGTACCGATCGGTCGATCAGCACGCATTAAACGTTTGTAAATCTGGATACGCTCAAGGATTTGCACTTTGATTATGCTTGCTCTTCCATTGCGTCCATGCCTTGCACTTCCAACACCAGTTTTCCGGTCATAGAGCCAGCTTCAATGCGGCGGTGCGCTTCGGCTGCCTGTTCTAGGGGTAGGCTATCCGAGACCAGTATGGAGAGTTTTCGTTCATCAAAAAATTGGGCGCACTGCTCCAGAATATCGCCATGATGTTCAGCCGCATCATGGAGTTCTAACACCATCGGGGCCAGCATTAGCTCATGTGAGAGGCGTATATTACGCAAGCGAAGCTTTTTCCAGTCGGCACTATCCGGCACTTGCAGGATGGTGACAATATCACCGTAAACACGGGTCGCAGGGATGAGCTGGTTGAAGGTTTCGCCACCAACGGTATCAAAGGCAATATCGACGCCCACATTATCGGTCCAGTTTAGTAGTGCTTTAGCGATATTTTGTTGCTTATAATTGATGATTAGATCAGCCCCCAGCAGGCGTACAACTTCGGCTTTTTCATCACTGCTGACGCTGGTTGCAACACTACAGCCGGCCAGTTTTGCTAGCTGAATAGCGATATGGCCTACGCCACCAGCGCCAGCCGCGATATAAACATGCTGGCCTGATTGTAGGCGGGCTCTGTCAAACAGTGCTTCCCAAGCTGTAATTAGTACCAAAGGTGCGGCAGCGGCATCGATAAAATCTAAACAGTCGGGTTTTTGCGCGACATAGGCTTCTGGTACGGTGATATATTCAGCGTAGTTGCCAACCTGCTGCCCTAATCCGCCATAACAGTAGTAGACCGCATCGCCTGCTTCAAAGCGGCTAATGTTTGCGCCCACCGCTTCAACAATGCCGGCGCCATCGCAACCAAGAATAGCAGGTGGTGTGCCGCAATAGAGACCATTTGAACGCAGTTTGGTGTCGAGAGGGTTTACACCCGCCGCAATAACTTGAACTAAGACCTCATCACTACCACAGGTGGGTTTTGGCCAATCACCGATATTGAGCACGTCCGGTTCGCCTACTTCTTGCATGATCACTGCGCGCATTGATTGCTCCTTCGGGGAAAGAGGCTATTTCAGCATAGTTTTTAGCTTCTGAAAAGTTATTTAAGCCACAGCTCGTTGTAAAAAGCTCCGGAGTGGGGGAAGTTCATCGCCATTCATGGGGTTTGCATTGGCTCCCCATTGTGAAAAAGGCGTTGCAGCAATGTTGTGCGAGCATACAATAGCGCAGCCCTATTTTTCATCGAGGAGTGATGATCATGATCGACAAACGTAGCATTCAAATCTATGACACCACCTTGCGTGATGGTGCACAGTCAGCGGGTATCCACTTCTCAGCCAGTGATAAAAAGAGGATTGCCCGCCGCCTAGCGCTATTTGGCGTGGACTGGATTGAAGGTGGGTGGCCTGGTGCTAGTCCGACGGATGATAAATTCTTTGAGATGATGGCTGAGCGGAACTGGTCGCATAGCCGCCTTGTGGCTTTTGGTAGCACTGCTCGTCCAGGTCATCTGGCAGAAGAAGATAAGGGACTTATCCGCTTAACAGAGTGTGGCGCCGATGCTGCCTGTATCTTTGGTAAAAGCTGGGATTTGCATGTGACGCTTGGCCTTGGTATTGAGTTGCCGACGAATTTGGAACTCGTTGAGACGTCGATCGCTTATTTGAAACGACATCTTGATACGGTGATGTTTGATGCGGAACATTTTTTTGATGGCTACCGGGCTAATCCGAATTATGCCATGCAGGTGCTTGATGCGGCGGTGCGAGGCGGAGCGGATGTGTTGGTATTGTGTGATACCAATGGTGGCACATTGCCAGAGCAGGTCGGGGCATGTGTGGCGCATGTTGTGGCGCATTATCCGGCCGTGAAGATTGGAATTCACGCCCATAACGATTCGGAAATGGCGGTGGCCAATAGTATTGCAGCCGTCAGTGCTGGGGCGACGCAGGTGCAGGGGACTGTGAATGGTATTGGTGAGCGTTGCGGCAATGCCAATTTGATCTCGGTGATTCCCACTTTGATGCTGAAGATGGGGGTTGAGTGCAGTGTTGAGCTGGATGGACTTAAAAAACTTAGGCACCTCTCTACCTTTGTGAATGAGATGGCTAATCAGATTCCATGGCAGCACCAGCCCTTTGTCGGACAAAATGCCTTTGCTCATAAGGGCGGTGTGCATGTCTCGGCTGTGCGGAAGGGTAGTCACCTGTATGAACATATTGACCCATTATGTGTGGGAAATTTACAGAAAGTGTTGGTGTCAAATCAGGCTGGCCGCAGTAATATTTTAGCGAAGCTTCAGCAGTTAGAGCCACAGGCGGTGGTGGATGATGCGGCAGTGGTAAGAGTTGTAAAGCGTATTAAAGAGATGGAGGCGGTTGGTTATGCCTTTGAGGGGGCTGATGCCTCTTTTCAACTGCTTCTGCGTCGGGCTTCGGGACAATTTGTAAGGCATTTTGAACTGATTGGTTTTCGCGTCTACGATGAGAAAAGAGGCCACGATGAACCACCTGAATCGGAAGCGACCGTACGGGTGAAAGTAAATGGTGAGCTGCAGCATGCCGCAGCGCTGGGTAGTGGGCCGGTGAATGCCATGGATAAAGCCCTTAGGGCAGCTTTAGCCGGCGTCTACCCGGGACTGGAAATGATGCGCTTGACCGACTTTAAGGTGCGTGTGCTCACCACAAAAGATGCAACCGAAGCGGCCGTGCGTGTATTGATTGAGTCATCTGATGGCGTAAAAAGGTGGAATACGGTCGGTGTTTCTACGGATGTATTAGAAGCAACATACCGGGCACTCAACGATGCCATTGAATATAAATTGGTGATGGACCAAGTGGCTGCAGAAAGCGCACCTTAATAGGAGAGCCTGAATGGGTCTCCCTTTTAAGGCAGGGCAATCATGATTACAACAGCTTCCGCCATGGTGTGGGTGCGCAAAACAAACCCTGACCGCATCCTTTTTTGGCAAAGAAAATTAGTCGCACAGCAAGATCAAAAGCTTGCGGGACTAAGGGCCACGGAAAGAATGAAATATCCAGGTTATGCGTAGGATAGTAGTTGGATTCAAGGCGCCAAATCAAGCGCATAAGCAAGCCCTGCATGGGCGCGATAGCCTACTGCCTTTAGTGGTAACTCTGTGGCAACGCAGAATGCGGACTGATAGACCAGCACGTGGATGATTTATTCTTTCCGCGGCCCTAAAGTCCCACCCACCTAAAACATTGAGGTCAGGCGTGTGTGACGGCTATAGTGACTCAAATATGGATTGTCCGTCATTCGCGACCTGATCGCGAATGAATTTGTTACAGCGTGTAATTGAAAACAATGGATTTCCGCCCCACGCCTTCGCGGGAAGCTTGAGTCGGAAATCCATATCAAAGTAAACGCTCTGCTTGATCCTAAAACCAATGGATTCCCGTCTTCACGGGAAGCAAGGAGCGGTGTTCCCGCTACGCGATAGGGTTCATTAGATTGCCCGAATCAATCAGACTCGGCTTTGGTTGTTTGGCTAACCCTATCACGTAGCGAGAGCGCCACTTGCTCCTATGCGCCCGCCCGTCATTCCCGAAGGTTGAGTCGGGAATCCATATCAAACAAGACGCTCTGCTTGATTGGAGAGAATGCGGTCAGGTCTTCTATTGTTGCATCTTGGGGTAACACACGCGGTTATTTTTTTAATAGGTAAACTGTCCCCGTATTGTGGATTCCTGTCCCACGCCTTTGCGAGGGGAAGGTTCTGCGCAGGTATGACGAGAAAAGGTATCTTCAAACTTGAATCACTATAGTTTAGGGCCGCGGAAATAATAAAACATCCACGTACTGGTCTATAAGCTCGCCTTCTACGTTGCAGAAACAGTTACATAGACCCAGCTATGCGCCTGTTTCTGCGCCTTGAATCCAACAACTATCCTGCGCACCTTTTGGATGTTTTATTATTTCCGAGGCCCTTACACTTTGAAGGACTGTAGCTTTAGGAAAAAGTAGCTATTCGGCGTTGCCGTTTTTGTTACATTCCGAGTTCGAAAAAACCACTATCTTCAGGGGTTTCTGGATTGCTGGGGGATGGCTCTTTTGAAGGTGTTAGTTCGGTTGGTTCACTACCTTTGCGGAAGGCTTCCAGCATGATTTCCTTGTTGTCGGGTGCGGGCAGTAAGCCTGTTGCTGTATCAATCGTAACCATCTCCACATCTGCTGGTGGCGTGAATTCCTTGATCTCTCTGCCACGATGAAAGGCCTGCATTGCAGCAAGCCAGGTAGGTAGGGCGGCATGGGCACCTGTTTCACTGCGACCCATGGCTGTGGGGGTATCGCGACCCGTCCAAACGCCGGTTAATATCTGGGGGGTGTAACCCATAAACCAAGCATCGACCTGATTGTTGGTGGTGCCCGTCTTGCCAGCGGCAGGGCGCTTTAGGGCCAAGGCTCTTCTACCTGTGCCATGTTGAATCACACCTTCCATGATATGGGTGATTAAGTAGGCATTGACTGGATCAATGACTTGCTCGGCAGGTCGCATGTGTTCATTGATCGGTGCAACCGGGTCAGCGTGACATATTTGGCAGCGGTGGCCGGCGACGGCGCGGTAGAGTGTTTTGCCTGTGCGATCCTGAACTTGTTGAATGCTGATGGGTTTCCAGCGTTGCCCATGCGTGGCTAATACAGCATACGACTCAGTTAGCGCTTCAGGTGTAACTTCGGCAGCTCCTAATGCGAGCGCTAATTCTGCGGGGAAGGTGCGTTGCAGGGGGTAGGATTGCAGATCGTTGATGAACTTTTGAATGCCAATATTTTGTAACACTTTGATCGAGGCAAGGTTGCGCGAGTGCTCTAGTGCATTACGCAGGGTGACGGGACCTGCAAATTCATTTTTATAGTTTTCCGGTCGCCAATAACTGTCGCTACTCTGCCCATCAAAAACCAAGGGGGTATCCATAATGATAGAGGCTGGAGTAAAGCCATTGGCCAAGGCTGATGTATAGAGCAGTGGCTTGAAGGCGCTGCCCGGTTGGCGCTTGGCTTGACCTACACGATCGAAACCACTCACATGATGCTTATAGCCTCCGACACGAGCCAAAACAGTGCCGCGTTCTAGGTCTATGGCGTAGAGTGCGGACTCGATAGATGGTTCTTGAGCTAAGCGCACGCCTTCTTTACCATTGCCTTGCAAGCGTATCTCATCGCCAGCCATCCAGTGGCGTGGGTGTCGTTTGAGTAAGGCTAACTGAGCTGGGCTAGCACCCTCTTTTTTGTATAATCTTGTTGGCTTCCAGTGCCAACGTGGTTTACTTAGATTCCATGTTCTAAAACCATCATTGACGGTTAATTCCCCTTTTTTTGACACGGCTAGCACAAGCGCAGGGAAGAGGGAATCGTCAGTAAGTGACGGAGCTATATTTTTTGTATGATGACGCCATGTGCCTATAAGTTTTTTCCAGTCGCTGCTCGGATGGTTGGTCGGATAGCGGTAGTATTGCCGCTGCTCAATATTCAGTAGGCCGCGACGAACGGCGCTGATAGCGCTTTTTTCAGCTTCAATACTATAAGGTATGATGATGGTTAGGCCTTGGCGGCGGAGCGTGGTTTCACCAAAACGCTGGATAAGTTCACGACTTACCTGGTCAGCGTAGGCATCTAATAGTTTCGATGGTTCGAGGGGCTCGATGCGCATGGGTTCAGCAATGGCTCTGGCAACATCCGCGCCTTTTGCCATGCCGCTGCTCTGCATAAGTCGTAAAACCGTATTGCGTCGTTGAAGCGCTTTCTTCGGGTTGATATGCGGCGCATAACGACCAGGCGCTTTTGGCAGACCGGCGATAACAGCGCTCTCGGCCAAGGTGAGTTCAGCCAGTGATTTGTGAAAATAACGCCAAGCTGCAGAAGTTACGCCATAAGAACCACGTCCTAAGTAAATCTGATTTAGGTAGAGATAAAGAATATCTTCTTTGGTGAAAGCTTGCTCAATACGGTAGGAGAGAATGGCTTCACGAATTTTGCGCGTATAAGAGCGCTCGGACGTTAGTAAAAAGTTTTTAGCTACCTGTTGGGTGATGGTTGAACCACCCTGAACCGTATGCCCCGCACGCAGATTGGCCAGTGCTGCAGCTAAAACACGGGCCGGATTAATGCCCGGATGCTCATAAAATTGTTGGTCTTCCGCAGCTAAAAAAGCGGAGACCAATTGACTTGGAATCTGATCAAAAGGTGTTAAAATACGGTGCTCATCGGCATATTCAGCGAGTAGCACGCCTTCACTACTATAGACGCGCGATACCAGTGGCGGCTGATATTCAGAGAGCGCCGTTAATTTTGGAAGGTTGCTAGAGAAAAACATATAGCCTATGATTAGCCCCATGGCCGTCAATAGCGATAGTGAGACAATGAATTTAATGATGAGGGAGAAGATACGCATGTATGCGAATCCAACATCAAATCAACGCAGCAAGCAAGCTGGATTCTCAGCTGATTGCACAGCGGACGTTTGTGCACGTGGATTTTCACTGATTGAGATGATGGTGGTGGTT
>JAUZRH010000141.1 GCA_030950555.1 Mariprofundus sp.
GGGTGGATGAGCGGCAATCCCACTTTGAGTCCATTTTTGAGGTGGAATGAGGTGCATGGTGGTTCCATGGAGCAAACAACAGCGCGGGTTGGGCCAAAGTGGGGCCGCCGATCGCCGCTCACGGGTTTTGCAATTGGCTCCAAAGCATGCGCAGATTTTTTGTTCGGCATCAAGGCGTGGAAAGCGATGCATAGCCTTTTCTCTGTGGTGGTTTACGCAACGCAGATGCAGGACAAAAAGACAAGCAGGATTGGATGATTATTTGTTTTCATCGCCCTTAAGGGCGCTAGAAAAGCCCTCAATAGGTGCAATAGCCTTAGGGCCGCGGAAAGCATAAATCATCCACGTGCTGGTCTATAAGTCAGCATTCTGCGTTGCCACAGAGTTACTACTGCTATCGCGCCCATTCAGAGCTTGCTTATGCGCTTGATTTGGCGCCTTGAATCCAACAACTATCCTGCGCATAACCTGGATACTTTATTCTTTCCGTGGCCCTTATGCACTTCACTTGTGAGTGATGCTGCAATGCAGAAAGTGAGTTTTAAAGCAGTAAAATGGGATGAATGTGCTTCCGCAGCCATAAGGAGATATAATGAAGAGCGAAATGTCACGTAATGTGCTACTCATCAGCTTGGCGGTGCGTCTGCAACGGCTGGTAAAAAACCTGCCTAATAACCATATTTCAGCTGAACGTATTTCCAAAAAGAGTCTCGCTGAATTCTACCTATCTACATCATTAGCACCCAGCGAAGAGGCCGCACGAAAAAAAGCTAGCCGCTATATGAGTGAAATGCAGAATATTTTCGGTCTTCATGGCAGTGAAGAGAACGGCTTTGTCATGCAACAAAAGTTCAAGTCATTCCGTGAAATGTTTGTTTTTTGGCTGAAAAAAATCAACCCTCCAGGAAAAAATGATAAGCGTTTACATGTCATGCTGCATGGACTTATTCATGCGATTGATAACGCCTTCAGCTCAGACCCGATCGTTGTACCAGATCTCGCAAAAAAACTTAAAGCCAAATTTGGAAACCGGAACATCCGTGATACCAATGAACCACTACGCGAATTATTCGACAACCAATACATCAGCAGCTGGCTACAGCTCTGCGAACTGGATGATGATATTTTAACGATTGATACCGCTATAGACCCGTTATTACTAAGGCTTAAATCACGCGCTGAAGTTGGCGATAACAGGGATATATCTATCCCCTTAGCGCGCCCCGGTCGTATCCATGTGATATTTGACCATTGCCTGTCAGACTTACACCACACAAGACTTCATAAGGTACGTGAAATAGCTGAAGCGACGGCCAATTCAACACTCTGGCAGATCAATAATGAGCGCTATATGCCCTACTTATTATTCCGCGAAGGGGATGCAGGACCCATCATGCTCACCATGCGTAACCTTAGCCAGAATGATTTTGAAGATAGGATGATTGATGACTTACCTGCCACGACAGTTATTCAGAATCAATATATTCCCTTTGCAATGCAAGCTGCCGTCTGGACTAGCTTTCGCCAAATGGCTAATTAATGCTGCCATTACAATACTTAGCTATCACCATCGCCACCCTTGCACTGCTCTTTGCTTGTCGGCTCAGTTGGGCTAGCTATCGTTTAAGCGCCCACCCTCATGTTGAGCCTATTGAGTCGGCCCATCCGGGCATTGCTTTTGAACTCAATCAACTCATAGCCGACATCGCAAGCATCGCTTGCATACCTGCTCCCGCCCTTTACATCCAACGCTCAGCCCTTCCCAACGCCTTTGTAGTCGCCACCATCTCACGCCCTGACCTATTCCTTACCGATGAATTGCTAGAGGAGTGTGATAGCTTAGCCGATGGCGTTGATAGATTAACATGGGTCATCTGTCATGAGATTGCCCATATCCAACGCGCTGATGCACTCAGAGTTGGATTACTCATCTCCATCAACCAAGCACTCCTGTTTTTACATTTAGAAAAATCAGCCCACTACTTCCAGTTAAAAATTCAGCAAATCGAAAATGAGACCGATATCATAGCTGAAACTCTACTGACAAAACTCAACAACCCAAACAGCCCAACGGTCTAAATGCTCTGCTTCACCATAGCTTCGACTTTTAACGACATTCATAAAACAGTCAAAGGCTTTCCACCACAGAGTCACGAATGACGTACAATCCATACTTGAATCACTAGACTATGCGCACAGACCTGTTCAACAAGATTATGTGTTCCATCCAGGAGCGTAGGAATAGGGAAAAGAGCGTTTCAGATATGGATTCCCGATTCAACCCTCGGGAATGACGATCAAAGGCATGAACATCAGTACATTGTTGGCAGACGCATGTTTATCAATCAGCTATTTCAACGATACGTGCATTCACATCATCATCAACACATGATAATTCCACCGAAATCGCTCCCTCTGGAAGTAGCATTGGTGCCCGTTGCGGCCACTCGATCAAACAGATCCATGTTGGTTGGAAGTAATCACGAACGCCCAGCAACTCAATCTCCTCCACATCTTCGAGCCTGTACCAGTCCATATGAGCCACCTGACAAACATTCCCTTCGTGCTCCATATAATGCCAAATATAATCAGTATGTTAAAATATTAGCTATGAATGTATAAGAGACAAAACACCCGAATACTTTTCGGCTAAGGTCTAGCTAAAGAGCTTGGTTATAAAGCAATGCAATTCAATTTTGTTGCATCAAGCATTGAAGGAGCAGTAAAGTTGTGGACAAAGTTAGGCTTTTGAAACTGTAGGAACACTACCAAAAGCATTTACCCATCCTTCAAAAGCCTACGTAGATGCATTGTTAATGTATCAATGGCTATAAAACATAACAATACGTTCGAGTTCGCGCATAAAAAACATGCGCGGGGACTTCCGCTACGCTCCAGCCCTCAGCTCGAACCGTTATAGGGACTGGTATCAATGGGCAGAGAGGAGCATGTATGTTCGATATTAAAGAAAAAATTACTTTAGTAACAGGTTCTACTAAAGGCATAGGGAAGGCTATTGCAGAAGCTTTTGTTGAAAATAAAGCTAAGGTTATTGTTCATAGC
>JAUZRH010000142.1 GCA_030950555.1 Mariprofundus sp.
GCTAACATTCGATCTCTCTGAATATGAATATGAGCAGGTTCCCCATGTTCATTGCTGTAAAAGAAAAAACGAAACGCACCTATCCGTAATACTGTTGGCATTATCAGCTTATCTCCTCAATTTTTAAAGCAGCTAACGACCCAAATGAGCGGCGGCGGAACGCCGTCCAGCTCGATTTGTCTTTGTTATGTTTTTTTCGAATCATCAAATTAGCTTTCTTCTATAGCAGATATTGTTTCTGCATGGCTTGCTAAAGATGCCAAGAACGCTTTTACACTGGTATCTCTTGATGCATCACTATACTTGCCATCGTTAATAGCTGTCCGTGGTGATTGAATAACTGAAGCGGCAGTATAAAGGTTTTTCTGCATTAGCCGTCTGCAAAGAATATCAAAACGCTCCATGTATGAAACTCCGTCAATAGCTCGAAATAACCCGTTAGGGTTTTTCACATATGTCTCATCACGGTCTTGAGGGCTCGACATAAATTCTTTCATTGCACGGAAATGCTTCATTTGAATTTGAACAGTTGACAATGTTTCAGGACAATCTTCAACTAAAATTAAGTATCCTGTGAACAATCGTGTAATACCCTCAAAGGCATTTTCTTCAAATGCTTCTTTAATATCAATTCCACTACCAAGCACCTCTTCATTTCGGTTGTTGGCATTTTTACCAAATGAATCAGCAATAGATTTTAGCTCAACTGCTGCGACCAAGGTACCATGGTTCATTATCACAACATCCCAAGACTTAGTTGGTCTAAAAAAACCGGGGAGCTGCGCTTGCCGACCTGTGATAACCGCAGCATCAGGAAGGCCATTGTTGTGAACAACCCATGTCAATAACTCAACAAATGCATCAAGTGTTTTTCCGCTTCTTACTCCCATTGTTTCTCGCACATTCCAGAAACTTTTCACGGCTTTAGATACACGGGCTTCATAGCCTTTAAGGTTAAGTGGCATTTAATTCTCCGCTATTGTCATTTCTTTTTTATTCAAGCCATACATCTCATATGTTAGCCGTGAAAAACTAGCAGTATCATCGGACATGCCAGCCTCAACCATTCTTTTTTTCAAACCATCATTTATACTATTCCAAGTAGGAATATGAAGTTTTCTTAAATGCTGCGCTTGGAAACGCATATATCCCTTTGCAATCTTAGTGCTATAGGTAGAAATAAACATTTTTGTTATATTCGATAGTAAAACAATGCGTAAGGCCTGAAGATCCCAGTCATTTGAGCAGATATAGTAAATCGAGTTATTCGGGTGATAAATACCTTCATCATAAATAACAATCGGGTCACTACTAATATCTGGGATCAGTAATTTTTTAAGTTTTAATCGATCTTCATATACACGGTCAATAGTTTTAAACCATTTCGCCGAATCTTTTTTTGCCACATGCCGTTTGCACAATAATTCTTTATGAGAATTCAGATAGTTTTCCAGTTTAGGATAATCATCAAGATTAACTACTCCGTATTGATCGTAAGTATTTACAAGATACTTGCCTCGCCATTGAATGGTGCCACTTTTTAATTCACTTGCTGTAATCACTGGAATTAAACGGGATTTTTCTATTTCAAGACCTTCGGGGTTAACAATATATACCTTATTTGCCCCTGTAGCAGCACCAATAAAAACCTTGCACCCTGTTTCTTCAATCGTTGGATATTGGCACTCCAGCTTACTAATCAATGCAAGCTTATCTGATGAACCTAATAGCCAAGGCTTGGATCCATTAATGATATTTTTTCTAACCTGTATACTTGATGTTTCTTTTCTAATTGCTTTTAGTACTTCACCAGCTTCTTCTAAAGTGAACGATGTGTCATGAACCAAAGCAGTATGATCTCCTTTGGTTTTGGATATTTGAGTAATTGCAGGGTACGTCATTACATCCTTTTCAAACGCCTCAATACCATAAAGATCAACAAACAGTTCAAGTGAGTAATTATCACTAATAAACTTCCGTAGCGATTGACCATACATGTTTTTTGTCCATCTATCGGTGCAGATAAATGATAGCCTTCCACCATCGGAAAGCAGTGAAAGTGACTTCTCAAAAAATGGAATGTACAAATCAGCGCGATTCGTCATTGTTAAATATCTTCTACGATATTCATTAAGGAGGCCTTTAGGTATATTTTCAACACGGACATAGGGAGGATTTCCAATTATGTGAGTGAAGTTTGGTCGTATATC
This sequence comes from Mariprofundus sp., assembly GCA_030950555.1. Taxonomy (GTDB): domain Bacteria; phylum Pseudomonadota; class Zetaproteobacteria; order Mariprofundales; family Mariprofundaceae; genus Mariprofundus. Next base: position 2,211 of record JAUZRH010000142.1, read on the forward strand.
CTCAAGAAGAAAGTCTGCTTTTAGAAACCAGTCTTCCAATATTTCTTTGATTTCTTTCGTCGAGTAACCGCTATCAATAAGCAGTTCTTTAATCTTTGACTTTGCGACTTCTATACTGGAACCAACCAGATCGATAGCCATAATCTTACCTAGTAGCTGGTTAATAGTGGGTTTTTTTGCAGGAAAACCAATCAAGCGTTTCGCAATTGCTAAGACAAACTCACCTTCACCGCATGACGGTTCCAGCACTCTAATGTCCTTTAACTCCCCCCCGAATTTTAAGCCCATTGACGTAAGCATGAAATCGACAACTTCAGGACGCGTATATATTTGCCCCTTTTCTGCTTCAGAGTGTTCCCATTGGGATACTTCTCCCATAAGATAGTCTTCTTCAAACTTGAAAGCATTTTGCATATTATATTCCACTATTATTGTCCGCTGTAGCTAATTGTTCATAACTCGATCATATCAGCAAGTTGATAACCTAAGTTAGTTACTTCAAATATTTCACCTTTATGGCCTCTTTCAATAATCAGGTTTTCATCAAGCAGCTCTTCAAGTGCTGCTTCCCATCTGGCAACTTCTCTTCGATCACTAAAGCCAATTAAGTTTTTTCCATTAGTTTGAATACCTGTCCCGCCACTTTAAATTTTTTCAGTCCTTGGATTTGATCTATATCTACAGTATCCATTGCTACGGGCTGACTGGAAAAATATAGCATCGCCGGTTTTTCTGATTTTATATGCTTTTCTATTTCCTCTACAGTGCCACTTACATATTCAGTGGTTTGAGTTCCTATTCTTGTCCAAAACACTCCAACTAAGAGATCACACTTATCTAAAGTTTGATTGTTAATTATCTCTTGCGGGCTACCTCCCATTTCTGGAGATGAGTGAGACTCCCAGCCAATAGGAGGTAAAACTATGTTTCGCGATTTTGAATGAACAGCATTCCATTCATAAACAACATCACGAACTATAGAACGCTCAGAAGCCACATCGCCCGGTGATGCGATCATGACATTAAATACTTTTGCATTATAACTCATTCGCTGACTTCTCCTTTAGAACATAACTATTTATTCCCTTGTTTCGGCCTATCATACCCTTGCTGACGAATTCGCGCCAAGATTTACATTTAGGCTGGCGTATTGGCGGAATGGCTATCTGTAGATCATGCTTCATGGAATGATATTGAGCGTTGGATATTCATGAAGCCAGTGTCCTGAATGTGGCCAAAAACACATTATGGCTGCATATCATCGATCAGATTCATTTCAAAGTCCGTGCATAGACCGACCGTTTATTCAGACGAGAAAAACAAACAACCGGCCAGTCATCAGCAAATATACACTAAAAAATGCTCCGATTGCTTCGCCCATAAAAAAACAGGGCGAGATGGAAGTCTCGCCCTGCTTGATATGAATCAGCGTTATGAATCAGAATGAATTAACGTGGTAAAATATTGTCGCCTTTACCTGCATCATCCGGTGCAGCTTTACTATTGATCAGCACCGTAATCGCACCACGAAGTGCCGCGCTCATGGTGTGATCCACAATCGCATTTGCCGTATCTCTACCCTTTGGCGAAACAATATCCATGGCAGAAGCTGACGCTACAGGCAGGCCATACGTCTGCATGTCGTACAATACATTCTTCGGGCTGCCATTGGGATAAACGCGATCCCAGATTCCGGCAATGGGGTGAGCCGCAATAGGCATATTGATGTTTGCGTTGACATAATAAATGCGTACGCGCTCACCAGGCTTGGATTGCAACATGAAGCCGGATGCTTTTGGATCATGTACGGGATCGTAATTGAATGGCTTGCCGTTAATCAAAGCGTTGGTCCAGCCTTTGTTTTCCAGCAAGTTGGCCACTGACGTGCCAGCAGGGAAGAGCTGTGACTGAATCAATACATATTCGCGATCAGGTTTAGGGAACTGTTTGGTGTATTTCTTGGGATCAACAAGAATCACGCCGTACATGCCGCGAGCAATATGCTCAACCATGGCGCTGGCGCCGCAGTGATACATAAATACGCCAGCACGTCTGGCTTCGAACGTAAAGTGTTTGCTATTGCCGGGTTTGACGGCAGCAAACTCTTTTAACACATGCACTTCAGCCGCGTGGAAATCCATCGAGTGTGAGTTTTTATTGCTCTTCGGGTTAACCAGCGTGAAATCAACGGTATCGCCCTCAGTCACACGAACCACCTTACCCGGAATAGCGCCATCAAAGGTCCATGCCGGATATTTGTCACCGTTATTATTGATCACGATGTCTTTTTCCATGGCCGTCATCGTGACTTTTACTGTTTTGGCGAAAGCCGCCGGGATGCTTACCCCTGCTACCATGGCGAATACCGCGCATGAAAGCACTCCTGTTTTAAATAGCTTCATTGCTACCTCCTCTTTTTTTTGACCCATCCATGGGTCATCCGGACAACCTGATTCCTTCAGGTCATCCTTAGCCATACTTCCTAAAAAGTATCGCTAACTTGCATGCTTGCATTTGCATAGCTTGCGAAGATATTGGACAAGTTCGTGAATCTCGTCATCGGTGAGTGTGCCATCCCAGGGAGGCATCAGTGATGATTTATTAATCGCCAATCCCCCCTCCTTGATCACCTTGAATAGTTCGACGTCGGTTCGACCGCCCATCGATTTGGCATCGGTATGGTCGCGCGGCTGCACGGACATATCCTGAATGTTTGCTCCCATGCCATTGCCTTCCATACCGTGGCATTGCATGCAGTAGGTTTTGTAATTATCGGCAGCCGTTTCGGCCTGAGAAATGGATGGTGGCAGGAGCATTGATGTCAGAGCGATAGTAACAATATATTTATTCATCGAAGTTCACCGCCGACAGATCAATCATATAGTTGACCATTTTTTGCATATTGGCATCAGGCAGATGTTTATTGGGCATCCATATTTTTGCATCCCATGCCTGTGGATTGCGAATATAACTAAGCATGAATGCAGGTTTTAAGCGTTTGCCCGCTGTATAAATTTCAGGGCCGGTAACACCGCCGAAGCCCGGTTCAATCTGGTGACAAGCCATACAACCGTAAATTTTATCGAACATCATCTCGCCCAAGGGGCCGGGTGCCATGCCCGGATCATGTTTTTCCGCCTTGATCAAATCGCTGTTGGCTTTCATATCACTCAGTGCAAGCGCAACCGCTTTCGCTTCGGCGCTACCGAGTTTCATATGCTCGGACAGGGTGGATGCATCGACCATATCCCGTTTCGGGCCGGGCTTGATATGATCCATATAAAACATACC
>JAUZRH010000143.1 GCA_030950555.1 Mariprofundus sp.
ACAACATAGCGGTAACGGACAATCACAGCACCTGTACCAAGGTCAAACATCCCTGTAAACATACTCATAGCGTTAGCTTTACCTGAGCCTTTGCGAATCCAATCGGTCGTCAATGTACCTGACGGCGAGTCAACACTCTGAACGGGCAAATTCATGGAGGTCATGGCGTCTATGGTTGCTGAAAAAACTTGGCCCGCCGTAGCATCATAGCGCTTAGCATCGAGGCCAACATATTTCCCTGCAACTGCTTTGCGATAATTGGCTGGCAATAGCTTTTCATCACGACTAGTCGCTACATCGCTACTGCCTGGCACCTCTAATTCGGCTCGCAGTGAAGGCGGCACATTTAATGGCACGCGATGCGCTGCTGTACCAGTTTTCGTACCTCCTTGAGCATAAGCAGGTTGATCATCGCCCTCATCTACACTCCAGAACATCTTGGGCATGCTAGAACAAGCGCTGATAGAGAGAGCTGAGAGGATGATCAGTAAACGGGATAGAGTATATTTCATAGGGTCCTATTCAATCGTCCGGATGATTGTAGGTCAAGCAGAAGCATGATGCGCCAACATTACTCATTGTAACTCCAATTGCCTGCGGTATGAAAAGAGTGACAGACAGGTATCACAAAGAGAATAAACGATAGAGGGCGAAGCTTTATATCGCCATTCAAAATTAGCCTCACACTCGCTAATGTGTCCATCCATCGGTATCAATCATTGGCTTCCCTTTTAAGGTGGGACATCTGCAATGACAAAGATTACGAGATTCTTTCGGTTATAGTGTTTGTTTATTCAACAAGCTGTTTGACCTCAATCTTCATAGTCTCCCGACCTAAGGGCCGCGAAAAGAATAAATCATCCACGTGCTGGTCTATAAGTCCGCATTCTGCGTTGCCACAGAGTTACGACTAAAGGCAGTAGGCTATCGCGCCCATTCAGGGCTTGCTTATGCGCTTGATTTGGCGCCTTGAATCCAACTACTATCCTGCGCATAATCTGGATACTTTATGCTTTCCGTGGCCCTAAGCCTTACGACCATATAGTGATTTAAGTATGGATTGTACATCATTCCCGACCGGATCGGAAATCCATGATCTGTTTAGCTAACCCTATCGCGTAGCGGGAACACCGCTCAAGCTTCCCGAAGGTTTAGTCGGGAATCCATTTCTAAAAACACTCTGTTTGACCTGACGAAACCTGTTATAATCATGATTATCCCGTCTTAAAAGGAAAGCCAATCACACGATCGCTCTGAGCAAACCTTCTACTTTATGGTCTGTTTCAATCAGTTCTTGTTGCGGATCAGAATCAGCGACAATACCAGCACCGGCAGCCCAGTGTAGCTCTGAGTGATAGTGCCAGAAGGTGCGAATCAGGATATTCATATCAGCCGCACCATTCCACGCAACATAACCCAGACCACCCGTATAGGGGCCACGGGCATTGTGTTCAAGCTCGTGGATAATCTCCATACAGCGCACTTTAGGACAGCCTGTAATTGTTCCGCCCGGAAACATCGCGCGAAAAATATCAATCACACCACAGCCATCAGCCACGCTGCCACGCACATTAGAGACAATATGCTGCACCGTCGCATACTGTTCAACCACCATACATTCATCCACTTCAACACTGCCTGGCACGCAGATACGGCCAAGGTCATTGCGCTCCAGATCCACCAGCATAATATGCTCTGCACGCTCTTTTTCGGAGAGTAGTAACTCAGCTTTCAAAGAATCATCCAGATCGCCTTCAGCGCGCCTTCTGGTGCCGGCAATGGGTCTTGTATCCACTTCACCATTCGCATGCAGGCGAAACAGCCGCTCTGGTGAGGCTGATAGTAGCTGGAGTTCATTTTCACCTTCGCCCATGCGCACAAACGAAGAAAATGGGGCTGAGTTTACCCGTCTTAAATGGTCGTATAGTTCTGGCAGTTCAGTGGAGGCAAAGTCCATCGACCAGAAACGGGCAATATTTGCCTGAAAGATATCACCGGCAGCAATATACGCCTTAACCGCAGCGACAGCTTGTTTATACGACGCATCGCTGCGCGTAGATGAAGCTATATCATGGCTTTTTTTATCGAAAGGGGTTTGGATTGTGGGTGAGCTCAGAAGGCTATCAATGAAATCAATTATTTCATTATTTTGGGCAGCCAAGTAAATCTTATCACCCTCAAAACAGAGAGAAAAATGGGGCTCATGACGCCACAAAAGAGGCCCTTGCACCGCCGACTTGGCCGCTGGCAGCGTTTCAATTAGCGATGCTGCTTCATAAGCTGCATAAAAAAGACAACGAATCGCAGGAGAGTCAACGCTCTCCCCGGACAAGTCATCACTCCACTGATGCATAAAGTGATCGGCTTCTGCTTGATCAGCCCAAGCTGGTAGTGCTACTGACTCTCCACTACTAGAGACCAAAAATTGACGACCGGCTTGCGATGGGTCCTCTAAAATAGCTCTAAACAGTGCATGGTTCGCAGAAAAAAGGCCGTAAGCAGTTAGCTTACGGCCTTGATTAGCTATGACGCGGAATAACACGTCGTATTACCTCACCTTTGAGCTTAATCTTCGAACTTACGAACGATGATAGAAGCATTGGTGCCACCAAAACCAAATGAGTTGGAGAAAGCCACTTTAATATTGGCTTGACGTGCTTCATTTGGCACATAATCAAGTTTACATGCAGGGTCTTGATTTTCCAAATTAATCGTAGGTGGAACCACACCATGGTGCACAGCCAACACTGAGAAAACACCTTCAATACCACCAGCAGCACCAAGCAGATGGCCGGTCATTGATTTGGTCGATGAGACCATTAATTTGCTAGCATGATCACCAAACACCGACACGATACCCTCTGTTTCAGCAATATCGCCCGCAGGTGTAGATGTACCATGCGCGTTGACATAGTCAACATCTTCCGCACTGATACCGGCACGTTTAAGCGCAGCCTTCATACAACGAGCGCCACCTTCACCACCAGGGGAAGGCGTTGTCATATGATAAGCATCACCGGACATACCATAGCCGATCACTTCGGCAAGGATCACGGCACCGCGCGCCTGAGCTGACTCAAGTGATTCCAGCACCATCACACCGCCACCTTCACCCATAATAAAGCCATCACGATCCACATCCCAAGGGCGGCAAGCGCGTTCCGGCTCATCATTACGTGTAGAGAGAGCACGTGCAGCCGAAAAGCCACCGACACCCAACTCACAAACACACGCTTCTGAACCACCGGCAATCATGGCATCGGCATCACCACGAGCAATTAGTTCAAAAGCTTCACCAATCGCATGTGTACCTGTAGCACAAGCTGTGACCGTGGCAATATTTGGACCCTTAGCACCAGACATCATAGAGACCCAACCAGAGGTCATATTGATAATGGTCTGCGGAATGAAAAAGGGCGAAATTTTTCGCGCACCACCCGCCTGATAAGCACGCATGGTTTTTTCTATCGTCACCAGACCACCAATACCAGCACCTACAGCTACGCCAACCCGCTCGGCATTATCTTCATTGATAACCAAACCGGATTGCTCCAGCGCCATCATCGATGCAGCCACACCAAACTGGATAAATCTATCCATTTTGCGCGCGTCTTTACGGTTAATAAATTTTTCAACCTCAAAATCAGGGACTTCACCGGCGATGGTACATGCCATGCCTGTCGCCTCTGCATCGAAATGAGAAATACGACGAATACCAGACTTTCCAGCTAGCAAGTTATTCCAAGTTAAATCTGTACCTGTGCCAAGCGGTGTAACCAACCCGACACCGGTGACGACAACGCGTCTAGTCATAACTTATTCAGCTTTTGCAGCGATATAGTCGATAGCGTTCTGGACGCTCTGGATGGTTTCAGCATCTTCGTCAGGGATTTCAACACCAAACTCTTCTTCAAATGCCATCACCAACTCAACAGTATCGAGTGAATCTGCGCCCAGATCGTCTACAAATGATGAATCAGGGTTAATTTCACCCTCATCAACATTCAACTGATCCCCAACGATTTTAATGATTTTAGCTTCGATTTCTGCAGACATAAGTCCTCCCGAAATTTTTATTGGTGCGGCTTCTATCATAAGCCCTACACCGACTCAAGTTCAAACAATTTCATCATTACCGGCGCGGAGCATACATAAAGTTTAACAAACCGCCAGCATCTATCATCACATGTACATGCCACCATTCACATGTAACACCTGACCGGTGATATATCCTGCTGATTCACTCGCTAGAAAACAGACAGCATCCGCAATATCCTTTGGCTCGCCCAAACGACCCAAAGGAATTTGACCGGTCAATTTGGCGTGCGCTTCCTCACCAAGCCCCGCTGTCATATCGGTAGCAATAAAACCTGGTGCTACCGCATTCACAGTAATTCCACGCGAACCTATCTCTCGTGCCAATGAACGGGTCATCGCTTCAACACCACCCTTGGACGCACAATAGTTAAGCTGACCGGGGTTACCCATACCAGCCACAACGGATGATATATTAATAATACGGCCGCAACGTGCACGCATCATGGGCTTGAGTGCCGCCTGCATGGCACTAAATACGGAGCTTAAATTGGTATCGATCACCGCACTCCAATCCTCTTGCTTCATGCGCATCGACAAGCTATCACGCGTAATGCCAGCATTATTTACCAACACATCTAAGCGTCCATACTGTTTCGCCACATCCTGCACAAATCCTTGTATCTGTTCTCGATCAGACACATCCACAGCTTTGGCCAACACTTCAACCGAACTGACAGCACGTATTTTTTCAGCCGCTATATCAATGGTTGCCTGGGTGGTTCCGCAAATAGCCAGCTTGAAACCGGCTTCCGCCAACTGCGAAGCCACGACAAAACCAATTCCACGACTCGCACCTGTTATCAGTGCAACTTTTTGATCACTCATAAATTCCTCACTCAGCCAAAATATTCGCCAGACTTATATCCAGCTGTTCTGGGGTAATTGTTACACCTACCTGCATATTACGATCAATACGCCTCACCAAACCAGCCAGCACTTTACCCGGCCCCATTTCCACACCACGCGTTATCTTGCCCGCAACAATTTTCTCAACTATTTCGGTCCAACGCACAGGCGATACCAGCTGACTCACCAGAGCGGCACGGATATGCTCCACATCTTGTTCCGCTTCAGCCTTTGCATTACCCCAAACAGGACAACGCGGTGATGTGATCGTAATTTCTTGCAAGCGTTTTGCCATAGCATCTGCTGCTGCTTGCATTAAAGGTGTATGCGATGGCGCACTTACAGATAACGGCAACGCTCGTTTGGCACCCGCAGCCTTTGCATCCAACATCAACCGCTCAACGGCTACAGTGTGACCCGCGACCACCAATTGGCCTGGACAATTATAATTTGCAGCCCAAACCTTTGCCTGATCATCCGAAGCATGCACACACAATTCTTCCAATACATCATCGGCCAGACCTAATATAGCAGCCATTTGACCCACACCTGCAGGAACAGCCGAAACCATCGCCTTGCCACGAAATGAGACCAGTTCAATAGCATCTTTAAAGCTCAGCGCACCGGCTGCCACCAGCGCCGAATATTCACCTAATGAGTGACCCGCTACCTGTGTTGCTGCGGGCCCACCTTTCTGCTGCCACAAACGCAGAACAGCAAGCGAGGAAGTTAATAGTGCCGGCTGGGTATATTCGGTCTGCCCTAGGCGATTATCAACATCATCTCGAATAAGCGCTGCCATATCATAACCCAACGTATCAGACGCCTCTTCCAGCGTCTGCTGAACCACATCAATGGCATCAAACGCATCGAGCATGCCTTTAGATTGAGAGCCCTGCCCTGGAAATAAAAATACAAAATCCGTCATTTCACATCCTAAAAAACATTATTTCTCAGCAATTATCTGCATATATATATCAATCATCATTCAAGAGCCACTTGCAAAACCCATGAGCGGCGATTAACTGTCCCACTCCGGCGCATTTCTAGGCTGCGTTCAGTGTATGGAACAATCATACCCTTTATTCTATCCCAAGGGCCGCGGAAAGAATAAATCATCCACGTGCTGGTCTATAAGTCCGCATTCTGCGTTACCACAGAGTGACTACGAAAGGCAGTAGGCTATCGCGCCCATTCAGGGCTTGCTTATGCGCTTGATTTGGCGCCTTGAATCCAACAACTATCCTGCGCATAACCTGGATACTTTATTCTTTCCGTGGCCCTAAGTTGCACTCGAAGTGGGATTGCCACTCATCCACTCAGAGTTTTGCAAGTGGCCCTATAGTGATTCAAGTATGGATTATCTGTCATTCCCGACCTGATCGGGAATCCATTTGGTGAAGAATATGATTGATAACAATGGATTCCCATCTTCACGGGAATGACGAGAAAAGACAGTACAAGCTTCTATCACTATAGCGATGCTCCTGGAAGGTCAGGTTTTAATCGCGCTGTAAGACCAAAGACTGCGGGACTAAATTTTCACCCCCCAAAACCATTACACTCAAACATTTATAGATTTGTTACTTAAGCGTCGTACAGCACTCTAAAACTTTTTTATTGTCTTTCCTATGCGTCCTATGCGCTGAACGCTTTTGACTTTATTCTACTCGATGATCCAGTTTTGTTGTGGAAGATCGAAGGACGTGCTTAAACTCAGCTAGTTTATGTTCAAAACGCATATAAAACTACAGCTTCGACTCTTAACAACACCCATAAAACCGTCAAAAACTTTCAACCACAGAGTTATGAAGGGCACGAAGCCAATCATTATCATAAACTAAACATGTTCAAGTAACAGCGTATGCTATCCCCTGTCTTTCCTCTACGCCCTCTGCGCTGAAAGACTCTAAAACGATGACAGCTCAATACTAAACTTGGAACATCGAGTTCTATTATTTCGACCAGCGTAATAGATTCGCGCCCCAGGCAAAGCCACCGGCAAAAGCTTCTAACAGAATCAACTGTCCCTTTTCAAGGCGACCTGAACGATACAGCTCATTAAGTGCCAACGGCACGCTGGCAGACGAGGTGTTGCCATGGCTTGCCACCGTCAGGGCGACCCGGTCCATATCCATTTTAAGCTTCTTGGCAGTCGCTTGAATAATACGAATATTTGCCTGATGCGGCACCAGCCAATCAATATCTGAATCGGTCAACTCATATTTGGCCAAGATTTCATTCACCACGCTGCCTAACTTTGTCACAGCGACGCGGAACACTTCATTGCCCTTCATTTCAACGGCTGCAGCACCCGCAGAATCTAGTGAAAAATCAGCGGCCAAAAGACGCGCATCAGGGCCCGCAGGACGACGAACATGCTCCGCTTTCAGTAGATCGCGATAGGAACCATCAGCATGCAGCACAGAGCCAATAATACCATTAGCTTGGCTGGCATCACTTGTTTCCAAAACGACAGCACCAGCACCATCGCCAAACAGAATACAGGTGCCGCGATCCTGCCAATCAACAATACGACTCATTGATTCAGCACCAATCAATAATACGCGCTTAAACATGCCCGAACGCATCATTCCATCGACTTGCGCCAGTCCGTAAACAAAGCCTGAGCAGACCGCTTGAATATCCCAAGCGGGAAAATCCTTGCCTCCGAGTTTGCTCTGCACCACGGTTGCTGTAGAGGGAAAAATCATATCGGGTGTTGTGGTCGCCACCACCAACGCATCAATATCATCAATACTCACACCAGCATCATCTAGTGCCTGCTGGGCCGCCGCAACGGCCAAATCTGAGGTCACCTGATCTTCAGCAATGATATGACGCTCTTCAATACCCGTTCGCTCTTTGATCCAATCATCCGTGGTATCAATCATTTTTTCTAAATCTTTGTTTGTAAGAATGCGGTCAGGCAGATAACCACCAATACCTATCAAATGAACTGTATTCAGACTCATGACTCCATCAGCTCCTGTACCGATTCCGTGATACGATCCGTTAATTTCTGATCCACTTCCCGGCAAGCCACAGCAATCGCACAACTGAAACTATCAGCATCAGCGCCACCATGACTTTTTACCACGATGCCATTAAGCCCCAATAGAGGTGCACCATTATATTTACCCGGATTTACCTTATCTTTAAAACGATTAAGTGCGCTGCGTGCCAGTAGTGCGCCGGTTTTTGCCACCACACTAGAGGTCAGTTCAGCACGCATATTATCAGCCAGAAAACGTGCTGTGCCTTCCATTGTTTTCAAGGCAATATTACCCACAAAACCATCGCATACAACCACATCAACGCGGTCACTAAAGAGGTCCGTCCCCTCCACGTTACCAATATAATTGAGTGCTGTTGCAGCCAGCTTGGTCGCCGTTAATTTAACCACATCCGTACCTTTAATATCTTCGCTACCAATATTTAATAGGCCTACACGGGGCAAGTCAATACCTTCAGCCGCCTGCATATAGCAAGAACCCATCATCGCAAATTGCACTAGATGATCTGAAGTACATTCGGAATTAGCTCCAGCATCCAGCATCAATGTCCTACCACCATGAACCGCAGGAATCATCGACGCAATGGCCGGACGATCAATACCGGGTAGCGTTTTGAGCATAAATTTACTAATAGCCATCAAAGCGCCCGTATTACCCGCTGAAACCAGCGCATCCCAGCTACCATCACGCACCAAACGCGCCCCGACATGCATCGAGGATTCCTTCTTACGCCGCATCGCCAGTGCCGGAGCATCACACATACCAATCACATCTGTTGAGGCAATCAAATCGACTCGATCACTCATGTCATGCTGCTCTAATAGTGGACGCAGCAAATCCTCCTGACCGACAATGCCGAAAATCAGGGGGATGCTGAATTGACTTGCAAACGATGGAGAGAGCACTTGTTCAAGGGCATCTAAAATCATCTCCGGTGCTGCATCACCACCATGTCCGTCAACCAGAACACGGATTGTCCGCTCCGAACACTGCTGGTCGAGCCCTTCAGTCAATAAATCATCTGGCTGATCAAGCTCTCCCTGCCCGATAGGCTCGGAATTCATGCGCTCAAGCTTCTGCAGATTTAACGTCACGACCTTTATAGTTGCCACAATGCGGGCAAGCATGGTGTGGACGTGCCATTTCACCACATTCTACACATAGAGCCATACCTGCTGGCACGATTTTATCGTGAGCACGGCGCATGTTGCGTTTAGAGGTACTGGTCTTTCTTTTTGGTACTGCCATTTTATCTCTCCTATCACCATCAGGCGAACTAAATACGCAATGTCATCACAACAAATGCGTACAATATTTTACATTCAAAATTTTTACCGGTTATTGACCCTTCAACCATCCACCTTCAGCTTACGTAAAGCTGCAAATGGACTATTCGAGTCATCCACCACACAACTGCAAACTTCGGTATTAAGATTGCAGCCACAACCCAAACATAAACCTTTGCACTCTTCAGCACAGATGACATCTGCTTTCCAAACCAACCAAATATCCTCTTTCAACAGATCCAGAAGATCCAACGCACCTGGTGCCGGCAGACTTTCACAAACACCTTCGGATGCTTCTGCATCACTATCAGCATAGCGACTTTCGCCAGCCAACTGAAAGTCCCGCTCCATTAAAGCTGAGAATTGCCAATCAAACTTTGCCGTACAGCGACTACATTCACGGCGCACTGCGGTCTTCCACTCGCCACAAAGGTGAAACACATTCCCCTTTCGTTGCAGTTCGCCTACCCACGTCAGATCACGAACCAAATCTGGAATAGCAGCCACCTGACCACGCTCTTTATCACCTAAAGCAGCAGCAGGTATCGTCACATCCCAACTTCGTCCTGAGGAAGTCACGCCCTGCAATGTCATCAACCATTGCTTTTGCATATAAACCTCCAAACGACCTTAAGCAGGCGCGCATTATCAATAATGACATTAAACGGTCAAGCACCCTTTTACATTTCAGATAGAATAGCTTACCTCCAAGCCCTCATTATGTGTCATATATCACTGCTAATCGACCATCCGGCGCTAACTTCGCAGCATATAAGCTGCTGCTTTAATCAGGCTTCAAACTTTAACCACAAAGCCACAAAGAAGCACAAGTCGTAATATTTAGGGCCACGGAAAGAATAAAGTATCCAGGTTATGCGCAGGATAGTTGTTGGATTCAAGGCGCCAAATCAAGCGCATAGCAGGGCTATGTAACTGATTTGGCAACGCAGAATGCGGACTTATAAACCAGCAGAATTGGATGATTTATTCTTTCCGCGGCCCT
>JAUZRH010000144.1 GCA_030950555.1 Mariprofundus sp.
GGATGTGGCGACAGTTTCACCGTTTTGGGTTCATCATGTGCTGCGTGAGCGGATGAGTTTTTTTGGTCGGATCTGGAGTGATGATCTCTGCATGAAAGGGGTTGGTGAAGATGTTCCGGCGGCCGCTGCTGCCGCCCTAAAGGTTGGTTGTGATGTCCTGTTGGTCTGCCAGCCCGAAGGGGTGCGAGCACTGTATGATCGGCTGTAAGGAACATTCACAAGGCTTAAGCACTTGAGGCTAAGTTCCGACGTTGACATTGGATGAAGCTTGTCTTTATTGTTTTTTCTTCGTCACTACTCAGCTCATCCCTTGATTTGCCCGATTTCGGCGTCAAAAATGCTCATGTGCAGTAGCACACTGCGCGTTTTTTTCTCGAACTCGAATAAATTAAGGGCGATCTGAGCAGTGACAGCTAATTTATGGTTTGGTGCTGAGCAGTTACTTTTCTTTTAAAGCGGGACAACAATGATTACAACAGCTTACGCCATGGAGCGCATAAACAGTTTAGCATTCGTGAACTGAGATTTAAACATCAAAATCACTGGATGCCGTGTGAAGTACGGTAAAGCTTATTTTTTCTGATATTTACAAGTATATATAGTGATTTAAGTATGGATTTTTCGTCATTTCCGACCGGACTGGGAATCCATCATTGCAGCGTGTGATTGAGAACAATGGATTCCCTTCCCACGCCTTCGCGGGAAGCTTGAGCGGAGTTCCCGAGGGTTGAATCGGGAATCCATATCTGAAACGCTCTGCTAACATAAAACCAATGGATTCCCGTCTTCACGGGAATGACGGGCGTAATACCTAAATCACCTTACCATGCGTAGAGATGTGTATTGTTGTGCCGCCTTAAAAGGGAAGCCGAGTTTTGCAAGTGGCTCCTTATTATTTGCTTTGAATGGCGCCCTGGGGAAAGGGTGTGGTGATCATTTTCACAGCTATTTCAGGTGGGACGGGCGGGCTGAAAAAGTAGCCTTGTATCTGATCGCAGTATCTGTCGCGAAGCCAATTAAGCTGCTCTACGGTCTCTACCCCTTCAGCAACAAGGCGGAGGTTCAAGGCCTTGGCTAGCATAATGATGGCCGTGGTGATGGTGGCATCTTGTTCGCTTTCCGGAAGGTCTTTGACAAATTCACGATCAATTTTAAGCACGTCGACAGGGAAATGTTTGAGATAGCTGATGCTGGAGTAGCCAGTGCCAAAGTCGTCGATTGAGATCTTTAAACCCATAGCTTTCATCTCATTGAGAATGTGTAGAGCGCTGTCTGCATCGCGCATCAGGACGGTCTCGGTGATTTCAAGTTCCAGATACTTTGCAGGCATATGGGTCTGCTGCATAATTTCTTTGATGCCCGAAAGTAGGTGTTCGTCAGCAAATTGATAAGCAGATAGGTTCACAGCAATGCTTACAGGTGGTACGCCGGCTTTTCGCCATGCTTGATGTTGGCGGCAAGCTGCCTGAATAACCCATTGTCCAATCGGCACGATAAGTCCTGACTCTTCTGCGATGGGGATGAAGTCGATAGGTGAAACAATGCCTTTTTGCGGATGTATCCAGCGGATAAGTGCTTCAAAACCAATGACCTTATGGGACTGTGTGTCCACTTTAGGTTGGTAATAAAGGGTGAGTTGATCATTGTCGAGGGCCTTGTGCAGGTCACTTTCGAGTTCTAATCGATCATGGCTCTGGTGGCGCATGCTCTGATCATAAAAGAAAACACCATTGCGCCCCTCTGCTTTAACTTTATACATGGCCGCATCAGCATTTTTCAACAGAGTCGTCATGTTATCGCCGTCTTCAGGGTAGATGGCGATACCAATACTAGCACTAATGACGATGTTGTTGCCGCCCAGTGTTACCGGTTGGGTGATGCGCGCTAGAATCCGTTGGGCAACGGTATTGACATGATCGATACCATGTAGGCAGCTGAGCATGATGGTGAACTCATCGCCACCCAATCGGGCCAGTGAAATGTCCATCTCTGAGGTGTCTCTGGCCGCCATGTCGGATGCGCGAACGCTATCTTGTAGTCTGCTTGAAATTGTGTGTAATAGCTGGTCGCCAGCTCCGTGTCCTAAGCTATCATTAACACGTTTGAAATTATCAAGGTCAAGAAACATGACCGCTACCTGGTAGTGGTTTCTGCCGGCCTGATGTAGGGCCATATTCAAGTGTTCTTTGAATAGATCTCTATTGGGCAGACCTGTGATTGAGTCATAATAAGCTAGTTGCCGGATTGATGCTTCAGTACGTCGTTGCTCACTAATGTCCTGAAAAGTACCAAAGATGTGGTGGTCGCCCCGGCTACTGTCAAGGTGCATTTGGATTGTCTTTATGTGTTTGTTGGGTAGCGCGATTTTAAATGAGATGTCGGTTGACTTGCCTTCATGGGCATTGCTGACGGCAATATCAAACCTTTTTTTATCATCTTTATGAACGGAACGGATGAACAAGGCGTGAAAAATATCAGGGGCAACTTTAGGCACGTCAAAGATTCGATAACTCTCGTCAGAGGCGTGTAGCTCTTGTTTGTCGAGATCCCAGATCCAGTTGCCTAGTTTTGCAATGCGTTGAGCCTCCGCCAATAGAATGGAGCTTTGGCGGGCTTCATGCATTGCTCTATGGGTGCGTAAATGGTATTGAATGCGGTGATGCAAGACAGCCCAGTAGATGGGTTTGATGATGAAGTCGGTGGCACCGCTGCTGTATGTGCGCTCAATAGCGTTGCTATCAGCATCACTTGTAATAACAATAATGGGAACATCTTCCCCGCCAGGCAAGGCGCGCAGGGTGGCGCAAAAGGTGTAGCCATCCATGCCCGACATCTGCAGGTCGGCAAGAATTAGTTGGGGGTTGTGCTTCTTGAAGAGGGCGATGCCATCGGGACCATTGGCTGCTGTGATAAGGTTACAGGCTGCTTTTTGCAGTGATTTTTCAATCAATTCACGCATCGCAGGGTCATCGTTGATGACCAAAACACTATCTAAACCGTCTTTTTTGGGGAGGTTTAAGGTGGGAGAGTTTGTGTGGCTACGGGAAGACGGGGGGTGGGTCATTGATGCTCCTGATTTGAGC
This sequence comes from Mariprofundus sp., assembly GCA_030950555.1. Lineage (GTDB taxonomy): Bacteria > Pseudomonadota > Zetaproteobacteria > Mariprofundales > Mariprofundaceae > Mariprofundus. The sequence continues at coordinate 3,084 of JAUZRH010000144.1, forward strand.
CGTCGGGCGTGAAAATCCAACCGCCATGGCGTGAATATTCAAGCTCAATCTGTTCGGGGTCTTGCGCATTCATGGTAATTAAATGTTTTAAGTTGGTAGCAGATTCAAGTTGGATAGTATGAAATTTTATAGCTATACCCTTTTCGTTTGAGCGCGTAACACTACCCTGCACAATCATGGGTAACTCATGCTTGAAATGGCCGAATAGAATGCTGATTTGGCACTGACATCCTGCGTCTAAAATTAGTTCGCCGCAGCGAACAAAGATACCGCTCATGCTTAAGTCTAACACTTCAGCGCCAATGGGTTTGCCATTCTCGACGCTTAGCGTGCCGCGAATAGCAACCGTGGAACGACTATAATCTCTTAGATTATGATGTGATCTAATAACGTCCTCCCTTGGTGCTGATCAATGCTGCTGCGCCAAGGCTAGCCTGAAGTTATTAAGAGTCACTGTAAAAAAACGATGTCGTAGTTTTTTGTTGTCATTCAGAAGCCCGTTGTGAGCTGTGCTGTGCTCGCTAGTCGCTCCAGTGACCTCCATGGTGGAAAGGTTTATGCTGCCTTGGGTCTGCTGCTTTTGGAGTGCTTGAGTAATTAATATTTGCATGCAACGACTGTAGTCGCTATTGTTCGCCGCCCATAAAAAGGAAAGTAGAAATAAGAGGAAACGTTCATGTCTCTGGCGCTGGAAGAAAAAAACACAATCATTGAAAATTTTCGTCGTAATGAAGGCGATACAGGTTCACCGGAAGTTCAGGTGGCTCTGTTAACTGGGCGTATTAATCAGCTCGGTGGCCACTTTAAAGATCACCATAAAGATCATCACTCCCGTCGCGGCCTGTTAAAGATGGTCGGACAGCGTCGTAACCTGCTGAAGTATCTGAAAGGAAAAGATTTCGGTCGCTATCGCACCCTAATCGATACTTTGGGACTGCGTCGCTAAACAAGTTTCTGGCGGCCCTGAAAGGGGTCGCTTTTTTTTTTAGCTAATTTTAAACCATGCCCGCTAGATACGAAAAAAAGGAATCCAATATGTTCGAAGTTAAAAAAACGCAGGCTGAAGTTGCTGGCCGCACTATCTCATTTGAAACAGGACGCATAGCACGCCAAGCTGGTGGCTCTATTCTGGTACAGGTTGGTGATGTTGTTGTTCATGTCGCTGCAACAGCCGCGAAACAGCCATTACAGGGCGTAGATTTTATGCCGTTGACTGTTCACTATCAGGAAAAAACCTACGCTGCAGGCCGCTTTTTAGGTGGCTTTTTCAAACGTGAAGGTCGTCCTTCTGAAAAAGAGACACTGACCTCCCGCTTGATTGATCGCCCGATCCGTCCGCTCTTTCCTAAAGGTTACTTTCACGAAACACAGGTGATTGCTACGGTGATCTCTGCTGATGAGGGGACTAACCCAGATATTATTGCTATTAATGGTGTTTCAGCAGCGTTGGCTATCTCTGATATTCCTTTTGCTGAACCGATTGCTGCGTCCCGCGTGGGACTGATTGATGGCGAGTTTGTTCTGAATCCAAGTTATGAGCAAGTTGCTCTATCTGACTTAGATCTGATTGTTGCTGGTACTCGTAGTGCTGTGCTGATGATTGAATCCGAAGCCAAAGAACTCTCAGAAGCACAGATGATTGATGCAATTGCATTTGGTCAGGCTGGCTATCAGTCAGTGCTTGATGCGATTGAAGAGTTGGCCAAGATTGCTGGTAAAGCGAAGATGGAAATTGCCCTAGCTGGCAATGCAGATGTGCAGGATGCTGTGAATGCAGCGTTTGAAGCGGATGTGCGTGCCGCTTATGCGGTAGTTGATAAATCAGCTCGTGCTGCAAAAATTGATGCGCTGCGTAGTGCTGCTCAAGAGCAGTTAGCGGGCGACGACAGTGATTTTTCTTCGAATGATGTCACTTCTGCTGTGAAGAATCTGGAAAAGAGCGTCGTTCGTCGTTCTATTATTGCTGGCAACCCTCGTATTGATGGACGGGCGACCAATCAGGTGCGTGCGATTGACTGTCAGGCTGGTGTGTTGCCACGTACGCATGGCTCAGCCCTGTTTACCCGTGGTGAAACTCAGGCATTGGTGACAATTACTCTCGGTACTGAATCTGATATGCAGATGACTGAATCGCTTGAAGGCGTCGCTAAGCAGCGCTTTATGCTTCATTATAACTTCCCTCCTTACTCTGTGGGTGAAGCGCGTCGTTTTGGCCCTCCGGGTCGTCGTGAAATCGGCCATGGCCGTTTGGCTCGTCGTGGTGTGGAAGCGGTACTGCCATCCATAGATGATTTTGGTTATGCTATCCGCTCTGTATCTGAAATTACTGAATCGAATGGCTCTTCTTCCATGGCTTCTGTTTGCGGTACCTCGTTGGCGTTGATGGATGCAGGTGTGCCAATTAAAGCTGCCGTTGCGGGTGTGGCGATGGGCTTGATTCTGGAAAAAGATGGCTATGCTGTGTTGACGGATATTCTGGGTGATGAAGATCACTTGGGCGATATGGATTTTAAAGTTGCCGGTACTCGTGATGGCGTCACTACATTGCAGTTGGATATCAAGATAGGCGGCCTTACCCGTGAAATTATGGAAGAAGCGCTAGCTCAGGCACATGCTGGCCGCATTCATATTCTTGATGAAATGGCGAAGTGCATGGATGCCCCACGTGGGGCTATTGCTGATCACGCGCCACGTATGTTTACCATGAAGATCAAGGCGGATAAAATTCGTGAAGTGATCGGTGCGGGTGGTAAAGTGATTCGCGGTATTGTTGAAGCGACTGGCGCTAAGGTAGATATCGAAGATGATGGAACGATCAAAATCTTTGCTGTCACGGGCGATGCCGGTGAAGCTGCCAAGAAGATGATTGAAGATATTGTTGCGGAAGTAGAAGTCGGTGCAATCTATACCGGTAAAGTTGTGAAGCTGATGGACTTTGGCGCCTTTGTACGTGTTGTCGGTGGTACTGATGGTCTTGTTCATATCTCGCAGATTGCTAAGCACCGTGTAGAAAAAGTGGCGGATGAGCTCAAAGAGGGTCAGGAAGTACGCGTAAAAGTACTGGAAGTAGATCGTCAGGGTAAAATTCGTCTCTCTATGAAAGATGTAGAAGAAGCCTAAGCTTAACGCAGCTCTGATCTGAGTGTTGAAAGAGGTGGGCGAAAGCCTGCCTCTTTTGCGTTGTG
>JAUZRH010000145.1 GCA_030950555.1 Mariprofundus sp.
AATGCAGCAGTTCCGATCAGCGCCTCGGCAGCTTTAACGGCCGCAGCACCTACGGGTTTGACCTTGGGCTTTGTTAATAAGGCGCTGTCGATTGGTGCTTTGGTGCATGCCATGGAATCGGATAATAATGCCAATATTTTATCAACACCGAATCTGTTGACGATGGATAATGAAGAGGCGGAGATAGTGGTGGGTAAAAATGTGCCTTTTATTACCGGTCAAAACTCCACCCAGGGTGGCATAGCCAATCCGTTTCAAACCATTGAACGAAAAGATGTCGGTTTAACGTTGCGGGTGAAACCTCAAATTTCGGAAGGTGATTCTGTGCGTTTGGAAATATTTCAGGAAATTTCCAGTGTGGATGGCGGAACAGCGGCGCAAGGTGGCTTGATTACCAGTAAACGGTCGATTAAAACAGTGGTGCTGGCCAATAATGGACAGATGGTGGTGCTAGGAGGTTTGATGCGTGATGATACCTCAGCCACCGTACAACGGGTGCCTTGTCTAGGTTCTATTCCGCTCTTGGGTGAACCCTTTAAATTTACTGAGAATATCAAAACTAAAACGAATCTAATGGTCTTTCTTAAGCCGCATATTATCAAGGAGGCGAAACAGATTGATCGGCTGACAAATAGAAAATATCTGGATATCAGAGGCTTGTATGAGACGCCGGTTAAAGGGGGTACGATTCTGTTTCCGCGTAATGATCAAGCAATGCCGAAAACGCTTATGCCGCATATAGCTGGCTCAAAGGCTGTGATTTTACCGGGCGCTACTGCCAAGCCTGTTCACTAATACATGAAAAAAATAACGCGTCTAACCAGTGATCAAGTGGATGCAGCAAGGGTCGCTCAATTTTCTTTGCAGGTGTTGCGTAGCGGCCCGATTCTGCCGCTGAAAGCGATGGATGATATAGACAATCCGATTGCGGTGGCGGAACATGAACCTTGGCCATGGGAGTTGCTCGATGATTGTCGGCGCCTGTTTGGTGCTGAAGTGCAGGCGATATATGCGCCCAAAGATGATATTCTGATGGCGCTTAATCAGGCCTTTGATATGGCATCGGCATCGGCGGAACAGATGTTGGAAGATTTTAGTGTCGATGATCTTAGTCGTGAAATTGAAGAGGTAGGTGATCTGCTGGAGTCGGAAGATGATGCGCCGGTGATCAGATTGGTCAATACCCTGATCTCGCAAGCGCTAAAGGATCGAGCCAGTGATATCCATATTGAACCCTTTGAAACACGCGTATTGGTTCGCTTTCGTGTGGATGGTGTATTGCATACCATTGTGCATCCGCCAAAAGGGGTGCAAGCGGCCCTTACTTCACGTATTAAAGTGATGGCCGGATTGGATATTGCCGAGAAACGCCACCCACAGGATGGTCGCTTTCGAGTTAAGATTGCCGGGCGTGAGGTGGATGTGCGTGTGTCGCTGCTACCCACTGCTCATGGCGAGCGGGTGGTGATGCGTCTGCTGGATAGGGGCAGTAAAATGCTTACGTTAACCGAACTGGGGATGAGCCACAGACAGCTGGAAAATATGCAGGAAGTGGTACGTTCACCGCATGGCATTGTGCTGGTGACAGGCCCTACGGGTTCGGGTAAAAGTACCACACTCTATGCCGGATTGATGGAGGTGGATCGTAATAATCGCAATGTGATGACCATTGAAGATCCGATTGAGTATCAGATTGAGGGTGTGGGGCAGATGCAGGTACAGCCTAAAATTGGTGTGACTTTTGCCGCTGGTTTACGCTCGATTCTGCGTCAGGATCCTGATATTGTCATGATTGGTGAAATTCGCGATCTGGAAACGGCTGAAATTGCCATTCAAGCTTCTCTAACGGGTCATCTGGTGTTTGCCACACTGCATACCAATGATGCGCTTTCCGCTATTGTACGTCTGCAGGATATGGGCTTGGAACCGTATCTTGTGGCCTCCTCTTTAACACTGGTGCAGGCACAGCGTTTGGTGCGTCGAATCTGTCCGCACTGCCGTAGTGCGCGTGCTGCGATAGCGGATGATTGGCGCCTATTGGAGACAAATCCGGATGATTTTGCAGACATAAAGCAGGTGTTTGAGGCTAAAGGGTGCGACCACTGTATCGGCACCGGTTATATTGGCCGGGTGGCTATTTATGAGATGACCCGTATTTCAGATGCGATGCGCGATCTGATTCATGAAGGTAAAGGCTTGCCCTCGATGCGGCGTTTGGCGCGCCAAGAGCGCATGGTTACCTTGCGTCATGACGGTGCCCGCCATGTGGCGGCTGGTGTGACGACGATTGATGAAGTACTGCGCGTGAGCTTGGAAGATTCAGTTGTGGTTGAGCTGTGAGTCTGTTTTCGTATCAGGCGATTGATGCTAAAGGGCGTCGCCAGAAAGGCGAGGTTGAGGCGGATTCAGAGCGTGGTGGGCGGCAGCTGCTAAAGGCTCAGGGATTGGTTGTGCGAAGTATCGCGCCTGTTGAGCAGTTGAAAAAAGGCAAGGGTGGGGCAAATGATCAGAAAACCTCACACCTGAATGGCGCGGATACCGTCCTTTTTCTACAGCAGCTGGCAACGCTTACTTCAGCGGGTATGCCGCTGGTTGAGTCGTTGGCCTCTATTGCACTGGGCATGGATCGACGTAAAGCGCGCAGTGCCGTGGTAACGATCAGACAGTCGGTGCTGGAGGGTGGGTCGTTGGCAGAAGCGCTGCGTGACCAGCAGATGGATGATGTGGTTTGTAATATGATTGCCGCCGGTGAAGAGACGGGGCAGTTGGAAGCGGTAGCGGCACGTTTGGCGGAGCTTCTGGAACATCGACAGGAGCTACAACAGGAACTGTTATCGGCGACACTGTATCCAACCATTATCCTCGGTTTTGGTATGCTGGTGATGCTGTTTTTAATGGCTTTTGTGGTGCCGCAGGTCGTGACCGTTTTTGAACGATCCGGTGGTAACCTGCCGCTGCTGACCAAAATGGTCATTGCAGCCTCTAATTTTCTACGAGCAGATGGCGGCTGGCTGATTGTCGCGGTGGCGGGCCTGATTCTGGGCTATAAAATGGCCATGCGCCAAGCGCTGCTTCGTGGTCGACGCGATGAGCTACTGTTGCGACTGCCGGGCATTGGTCCGCTGTTAGCGCGTATCGATACAGCACGCTTTGCCCGTACCTTTGGCATGCTTTTAAACGGCGGTGTGCCGGCTCTGGCAGCAATCCATATTGCCAATCAAAACTGGTCGATGTTGCCGCTGCGCAGGCTTGGTGAGTCAGCTAAAGATAGTTTGCGTGAGGGTGGCCTGTTATCTGATGCGTTAAAAGTGGGTGGGATGGTGCCGCATATGGCAGTGCAATTACTGGCTGTTGGTGAACAGAGTGGTACATTAGATACGATGCTGCTGCGGGTGGCTGAGCATTTTGAGCGCGAAGTGTCGCGTGGGTTGAAGCGTATGTTGACTGTTGCTGAGCCACTTTTGGTGCTGTTGATGGCCCTAGGGGTGGGAGCGATGGCCATGGCGATTCTGTTGCCGATTGCAGAAATGAACGAACTGGTTCGTTGATGTTGCAAACCGCTTTAGGGCGCCTGATGCTGTTGTTGTTACTCTGCTGTAGTGGATCTATGACGCTTTTTGCAAGCCCGCAATCAGCCTGGCAAGCATCGATGCAGCTGGCTGCAACAGGTAAGCTGAGTGAGGCACGCGCGCACTTGAGTGGGGCGCTGGCTATGGTCTCTAAGGGTGAAGGGGGGCTGTGGCAGGAGCGTATGCAGTTAGGCTTGTTGCTGTTAGCGCTGCGTCAGGAGCAGGCAGTGGCGCTACCGATATTAAGTAAGCCTGTTTGGCATAACGTCACTCAGACAGCCCTGATTCATCGTTATCTGCAACAGCATGCAGGGCCCGTTGCGCTCTCAGCTTGGACGCCGGGTCTGCTTGCAACGCTACTGCCGGGCAGCGGTCACGCTTGGTTAGGACGCTGGCATGATGCTGGCGTGACAGCGCTGATGGTGCTACCGATGATCTTTTTGACGCTGTGGGCTGCACGCAGGCGCATGGGGCCTGTGACGCTATTTTTCGCGCTGATTACGGCATGGCTGTGGTCGGGGACAGTTTTTTCAGCTATTTCACTGGCTGAGCGGGGCTCGGCTGAAGCCTATCTACTCTGGTGGCAGGGGCTCTGGCAGGCCTCGGCACTGCCGGGTCGGCCATGGTGATCGTGGCGAGGCTGTATTTGATGTTAGCGATGGGCAGTCTATTGCTAAGCGTTGTTTGGCGCGGTTTTGCCTTGCCCGCAACGACTCCTGATGGTTTTATCATGCATTTCTATCAGCAGGTGATTGGTGAGCTGGATGGCCGTTCTTGCCCCTCATATCCCGTTTGTTCACTATATGCACAGCAGGCACTACAGCAGTATGGTTTGTTGATGGGCTCATGGCTGGCTGTGGATCGTTTGATTCATGAAGGTGACGACCTACATGATGGGGTGTGGCTAGTTTATGATGGGGTTGAACGGCTTTCAGATCCTCTTTCACGTAATACCGTGTGGTTGCAAAAGCTGTTTAGTCAAAGTGCTGATCAGTTTGATAAAAAATAAGAGCGAGGATTCAGGGATGAAAATAGAGAACAGTAAAGGCACAGTGATGAGGGATCAGGATGGCTTTACGCTATTAGAGATCATGGTGGTGTTGGTTATTATCGGTGTGATGGCAGCGCTGATTGCCCCCCGCTTTGTGGAGCGGGCTGATGAAGCCAAAGTCGATACCACCAAGGTGCAGATGAAAAATATTGAGCAGGCACTGAAACTCTATCGCCTGCAACATGGCGCTTATCCGAACTCCAGTGAAGGCTTGAATGTCTTAGTGACCGCGACCAAAGGAGGCAAGCACTATATGGACGCCCTCCCTAAAGATGCGTGGGGCGGTGATTTTATCTACTTATCGCCTGGCGTACATGGTGAAGTTGATATTCTCTCCTATGGTGCTGATGGGCAAGCTGGCGGTAGCGATTTCAATGCTGATATTGGTAACTGGGAATAGGGTTTCGCTGATTAACACGCAACAGGCGCGCGGCTTTACGCTGCTAGAGATTATGCTGGTATTGGTGATTATGTCGGTGATGACGATGATGGTTGCACCATCATTTTTTTCAGCAACGGCTACAACAGTTGAGCAGCAGGCACGGCGGTTGATCCAAGTTTTAAGGCTGGCAGCTGATGAGGCGGTGCTGACAGGGCGCCCTCTGCGCTGGACAGCGCGTGCGCATAGTTACGCTTTTGAACAACCAGATGGCGAAGGTGCATGGCAGGTTATCGATGAGCCGCCTTTTGCAGCATATCAGCTGCCGGATATGATGCGCATCGTGGAGATTCAACCGCTTGATAGCACACTTGGCGAGGCGAGCGATCAGCTCACCAGCGAACAGGAAAAAGAGCCGATAGTCGCGCATATGATGTTGCTGCCGGAGGGTATTTCAGCTGTTGTGACGATTGTCCTGAATGACGCTGAGGAGGGGGGGAATACGTTGTCGATAGAATTGCGCCCCGGGCCTGGTGGAATAGCTTTGAAAAAAGGTCAGCAGTGATGAGCCAGCAACAGGGCTTTACCCTCATTGAAGCGATGGTTGCGCTGGCAATCGCCGCCACAGCGCTGGTGGTGTTAATGGGGCGGCTGGGTGCGACAGCGGAAATTCAGCATACGCTAGCGGTGCATGCCTTGGAGTTGGATGTGGCTAGTAATGAGCTGGCGCGTCAATCCATGCAGCATCTGACACAAGGTTCAGAAAAAACTGGTACGATAGAGACCGGTGGTATGGTCCTGCATTGGCGTAGTTGGACAGAAAAGACCATGTTGGATGGTTTTGTGCGGCGAAATATTGTGGTAAGTGCGCCAGGTGAAGCAGAAGTAAGTCTATTTCTTTATCAGGAGCTACGCTGATGGCTGACATGGATGATAACAGTAGTCGTGGCTTTACTCTGCTTGAAGTGATGATGGCTTTAACTATTTTTTCTATGATTGTAGCGCTTGCGTATGGTGCACTAGGTGTAGCGGGGGACGGCTTTAAAACAGTCAGTGCTGTGCGTGATACGTTGGAGAAGTCTGGTTGGTTAGGGCGTCAGCTGCGCTCGGATATGGCTTATTTGGCGCTACCTGCTGTAGCGCTGGTGGGGGGTGGTAATGTCCCCTCAGCAGCTAAAACACCTTTGATGATCAGTAGTGATAACCGTGGAGATACTGCTTTTGATCAGTTGTGGTTACAGGTGGCCGAGCCTGGAAAAGCCGGTATTTCGGAAGTGCATTATTACATAGATGAAGAGCTTGGCCATTTGATGCGCGAATCACGCCTGCTGTGGGCGCGTTATTCAGTAGAGCCTATGCGTTGGGATATGGGTGAGGCCGCCTCGTTTTCTGTTGAAGCGTTGGCGACTAATGGGCGCTGGGAGCAGGTATGGAAGAAGCAGGGCGTGTTCATTTGGCCTCGTGCGCTGAAGATCAAGATGCAGTATGGTAAAAAAGGCTCAGATCAGCGTGAGTGGGAAATCCCCTTGCAATATGGTATTGAACTGTAATGGCTAGCACCATGACGCCTTCGAAAGAGCGCGGGGCTGCACTCATTATTGTCCTAGGCTTGGTCGCCCTGATTGGTACATGGGCATCGACGGCGGCTTATGAGGATATGATTTCGCTTAGGCGAGCAGAAAATATGCAGGATGCCATGCGCGGGCTGCAAGGTAGTCAATCGGTGTTAGCCCTTAGTGTTAAAGCGCTTCGTCAAGATGCGCTTGATTCAACTACGGATGATTTGGAAGAGCAGTGGGCGCAGATGGCACCTCCTTTTCCAATTGACCAAGGCCTGGTTAGTGGTGTGATTGTAGATAGCAATAGATTTTTGAATCTCAATGATCTGGTCAATGCGCAAGGGGTATTGCAAGTGGCGGTGCTGACCCGTCTGCAGGCGTTATTTGTGCGGCTGGAGTTGGATCCGGGTTTGGTCGCAGTACTGGCTGACTGGATGGATGGTGATGATCTGCCTATTGGTGCCTCAGGAGCTGAGGATAGTGCGTATTATGATCAGCCATATCGGGTGAAAAATGGACGTTTGCAGCGTTGGCAAGAGTTGGCAATGCTTAAGGGGTTTGATGCTAAGGTGATAAAAAAACTCTCTGAGGTCGCAACGGTGCGGGTGGTTCCGCAAGGCGGTAGCACGCCGGTTAATATCAATACGGCCAGTGCGATGGTACTGCAAACACTCTTTCCCGATATGAGTAGTTCGGATGCCGAGGGATTTATGGCTAATCGACCTTATACGGATGTGGCGACAGCTATCGCTAATCAGCCGTGGGCAGCGGCTAACAGTGGTGTCAATTTGAGTGTCACGAGCAATATGTTTAAGCTGCGAAGTGAAGCGCGCTTTGGTAGGGCTATTTTGCGGGAGGAGTATGTGCTATTGCGCATGGGAAATAAAATGAGTTTGCTTTCGCGACAGCGACTGGGTTGGATGGATTGATGAGTGATAGAAAACTAACCATCAGCTTTGATGGTACTTGCTGGTATGGGGCGGATAGTGCGGGCAATGGCATGCCACTGCTCGTGCAGGATGAACAATGGCTACCAGAACTACCGGAAGGATATAGCTGTGAGAAACTGCTGCTGCCAGGAGAGTATCTGCTTGCCCGTGCATTTATGTTGCCGCTGGGGAATCCGCGTCTGCTCGATGAAGGGATTTTGGGTCAAGAACTGGATGATCGGGCTGGTGTTGAACCGGATGAGTGGTGGCTGGTTTGGCAGGCGGAGAGAGTGCAACACGAGCATGCTGTTGAAGTGGGCGGCATGGTGTTTGGCATGCCAGAGCAGTGGAAACAGACGATTGAGCATGCCGTGGGCTGGCAGCATGTTACGCAGATTTGTGTGGACGGATGGAGCCGACTGCAGGCGCTAGCCCGAACGTGGGTGGAAAGCAGTAGTGATGCACATAATAGGGTGGTGTTGGCGAGTGATCAGCAGGGGCTCTTTTTTGGGCTCTGGCAGGATGGGGTCTGTAAAGGTTTGAGACGCATAAATCGCCATGCTATTACTGTTCATCAGTTAGCTGAAGAGGTTCGCTTTTCGTTGTTAGCCATGGGCGGTGAGGCTAGCTTGAGTTATCCCGCCATCGGCTTGTTGGACGACGCACTGTGCGCGCAGTTAGCTCTGACTGATTGGCAGGGGACTGTTGAAGCGCTTGACCATTTACCGCTACGGCATTCAGCGAATGTAGCGAGCGTGGGCATGCATGATCTAAGCACTGATTTGAATTTTCGTCATGGCCGCTGGGCTAGTGCAAGTCACTTTGCCTGGATAAAACCATGGCAACGATCGATGGCTTTTGCAGCACTGCTCTTGTTGCTATGGGTGATGGGGTTGGTTTATCAGAACGCCAGCCTGAGTGACCAGAATGCACACTATCAGCAGCAGATGATTGACTCTTTTCATAAGGGCTTACCACAGGAGAAGGTGATGCTTGACCCGCTGGCTCAGTTACAACAAGCCGCCGGTGGTGGCGCTTCAAGCTCTGAGGCGACGATGCATCTATTACAACAGATTGCGGCCATCAATGTGGTGTATAAAAAAACAGCTTGGGAGATGCGTAGCTTGACGTGGAAAGAGGGTAAAATAAATATATCTGGCAAAGCCTCGACGTTGCAGCTACTAAATACGATTCGCCAGCAGTTACAACAGCAGACAGGTGCAAAAGTAACACTGGTGGATACGGATTTAAGCGGTGACAAAGTTATATTTAGGATGCAGTGGTAATGTTTGAGTCATTTAGAAACAGTATGTATCGATTACTCGAACCGCTCTTGTTAGCGGTGCAAAAGACGATGGCTAGTGACGTGATGCCGCGTTACATGCAATTGGAGTTGCGCGAGAAATATTTAGTGCTTGGAGCGGCCGTCCTACTGCCCATCATGATACTTATATTTTTGCTGATTCTACCCCTACAGGATCGGCAGATAGCCTTGCAAAAGCAGGCTGCTTCCTTGCATTTGCAGGCAGAAAAAGCGGCCACACTGGCGCAACAGCTGCAGAGCGGCGGCACTCAAAGCAAAGCGCAGCCTGTGAACCTTTTGTCGAGCGTGGAACGAATCGCGCGTGAGGGTGCTGTACGACAATATATCACGCGGATACGTCCCCAAAATAGACCCGGTGATAAGCAACAGTTGCTGATGGTGCAACTTAAAAATGCACCATATCAAGATATAGTTCGCTTGATGGATGCGTTAGGCCGAGCTAAGCTTGAAATAAAAAGTATGAAAATAAACGCCACAGCATCGGCCGGTTTAGTGCATGTTCAAACGGTCATTGGGTCACTATGATAAGCGCCTCAAGCAATCCAAGATCAACGGGATCAGCACACTATTCACATATGGCCTGGTGGAAGTCGGTGCTGCTATTTTTACTGGCGTTACTGCTATTTCTAGCGCTGCGCTGGCAACCGGACAGTTGGCTACGTGAGCAGATTATGCAGGCGAGCAGCGCTTACGGCGTCTCAATTGATTATCAAAATATCGAGAGAGTGGGGCTCTCTCTTCATTTAACAAAACTCCAAATTAGCGGTGCTACGCTGCCCGTGCCCCTGCTATTTGATAGCATTAAAGTTGCACCTGCGTGGCCACAGTTACTACAGGCCAAGCCGGCCTTAGATGTTGCGCTGGTTTGGCAGGGTGTCAAAGCTTCAGCGGTCGTCTCTGAAGATGCTCAGCTTGTTGAGCTGGCAGATCTTCATATAGCAACAAAAATAGCTCCTCTGTTACCCTTGGTGAAAATGCAACTGCCGATAAAAGTGGCCGGTGAATTTCAGCTCACAGGTCATCTAAGGGTGGATAGCGTGACGGGTCGTCCGTTAACAGGAGAACTGCATGGCCAGTTGCTTAAGGCGGCAGCGTCACTATTTGGCAAGCCGGATGTTCTGGGTGATTACACCGTTGAACTGGTGAATAAAGAGCAGAAAACTGCCTGGCAGTGGCAGTTGGCGGGTGGTAGTGGTGTGCTTCTAAAAGGCACAGGAACGTTGGCAACCCAAGCGAATTTACCTAAGCAGTGGCGATTGAATGGTCAACTACATCTGAGTGGCGGAAAAGTTGTCCCCCCATCACTCAAACCCATGCTCACAAAGCCACTCTCCTTTACGGTTGCAGGTCCTCTAGCAAGGCTACGATTGCAGCCTCGCTAATAAAATCTACACACCACGAAGACTCAAAGACTCAAGCTATAGTGATTCAAGTATGAATTGTCCGTCATTCCCGCTGCGCGATGGGTTAGTTTTAGATGGCCCGAATCACTCAGGCTCGGTTTTGATTTTGGCTAACCCTATCGCGTAGCGGGAACGCCGCTCAAGCTTTCCGAGGGTTGCATCGGGAATCCATATCAAATAAATGCTCTTTTCCTCGTTGCCATGCTCCCATGTGAAAGTTCATAGTCTTGATAAAGAGGTCCGTACTCATAGCATATAGTGATTCAAACTTGAAATATCTTTTCTCGTCATTCCCGTGAAGAAGGGAATGACGGACAATTCAAACTTGAATCACTATATTTAGTCATCTTTGCGCTGGAACCGAATAATCTGTCGACGCGCTTTTTTATCTGGTCGTTTTTCTGGGGCAGGAGCGGAGGCCGCATGCAGCTTGCGCAGTTCATGCTGTTTTTCGCGGTTGAGAATGCTCGGCTTTGTTTCATTGTAGAGACTGTGAGCAATGGTTGCAGAACCCCGTTTTCCAGCTAAAGCGATAATATCCACAATAAACTGTTCATCGCCGCGTTGAATCGACAGTGTATCACCAACTTTTACAGCTCTGGAAGCTTTGGCACGTTCACCATTGAGTTGTATGTGGCCACCCTTCACCATCTCACTAGCCAGGCTGCGCGTTTTAAAAAATCGAGCTGCCCATAACCATTTGTCTATGCGAACCGTTTGATCATTCATGGGATGACTCTAATATGAATGCAAAGAATTTTACAAGCGGCCATTATTTAATACAGAGTAATCTTGCTTCAGAGGTCAAACTATCATAGAAGCTCTCTATGGCAATTAAATCAACTATCTTTAAAGCAGAAATAGCAATCACGGATATGGATCGGAACTACTATCAAGATCACCAACTTACCATTGCCCGTCACCCTTCTGAAAATGATGAACGGATGATGGTGCGGCTACTGGCTTTTGCCCTTAATGCAAGTGAGATGATGCAGTTTACCAAGGGTTTGAGCAGTGAAGATGAGCCGGAGATTTGGCAGAAGAGCCTGAGTGGTGAAATCGAGGTGTGGATTGACCTTGGCCAGCCGGATGAAAAACGGATTCGCAAGGCATGCGGTCGGGCTAGGCGGGTGGTAATCTGTACTTACCAGCATCGTAGTAGTTCGGTATGGTGGGAGCAGTATCGCAGTAAGCTTGAACGCTTTGATAACCTTGAAGTGGTGCATATTCCGGATGAGAGTGTCGTCGCTCTTGGTACCATGGCGCAACGGTCAATGCGCTTGCAGTGCACAATTCAAGATTCGCAACTATGGTTCAGCAATGGTGATCAGGCCATTGAGATTATGCCAGAAATCTGGAAGCGCGCGACACGTGTAAACAGATGAGGGTGTGAATAGGGATTTGCGCAAGGTGCGGGTGGGTTGCATTTTAAAGCCAAAGACATACGGGGTTAAAGAGCCAGCCCCAGAATCATAGTAAATTAGAAGTTTAAGATTTTGTTATAAAGAGAGTGATCTATGAAATTTGATCGATATTACATTTGTGCCGATATAAAAAAGAATCTACGGGCCTTGGGTTTTAAGCGGACAACCGATATCCAGTACAAGGCGATCCCGTCGATTCTCGAAGGGGAAGATGTGCTAGCGATAGCGCAGACGGGCACCGGTAAAACGGCCGCCTTTGCGATTCCGGTGGTCGATAAAATCCACCGCTTTAAAACCAATAGTCAATCTTATGGTATTAAATGTATCGTTATGGTGCCGACAAGAGAGTTGGCGCTACAGATTGGTAAGGTGTTTGAAAGCATTGCCAAAAATACTCGGGTGAAGGTTTTTACGCTGCATGGTGGCGTGGAGCAGGATAGGCAGATTGCCAAGTTGCAGGATGGCATTGATGTGTTGATTGCCACCCCAGGTCGCATGTTTGATCTGATTAATCAGCAGGCGATCAAACTCGAAGGCGTATCGACACTGGTACTCGATGAGGCTGACCACATGTTGGATCTCGGCTTTATTGAGGATATCCGCTATATCAAAAAGATGCTTAAACGCAGTCATCAGACTCTCTTTTTTTCCGCTACCATCAATGATGAGATCAAGAAGCTGGCCTATTCGCAGGTTAAGAGTGAGGCGATCCGTATTCAGGTATCGCCGGAAGATCGTATCGCCAAAAATGTCAGCCATTTTGTGATGTTTGTCGAGATGGATGATAAACGTTTTTTTCTTGACCGTTTTCTACAGGATCATCCAGATGCCCGAGTGATCGTATTTGTGCGCACGCGTGTGCGGGCTGAGCGTGTGGTGAAAGCGATGGCGCGTGCCGGCTTTGAAACGGTAAGTATTCATGGGGGTAAAGATCAGGATGAGCGGGCAACCGCAATGAAATCGTTTCGTTCGGGTGAGTACCGTGTGCTGATTGCAACCGATGTGAGTGCACGTGGTATTGATGTGCCTGATGTTGACTATGTGATCAATTATGATTTGCCTGAAAAACCGGAAAACTATGTGCATCGTGTCGGCCGTACTGGTCGTGGTATGAACCTGGGGGATGCTATCTCCTTCTGCAGTATTGAGGAGAAGCCGTTACTTGAGGCGATCGAAGCCTTTATTACCAAGCCCATTGAAGTGATGAACGTCAGTGAAGAAGGTTATGCGGATGTTATTAGTACACCGGAGCGGGCAGAAAAAGCGTTGCAGGATCTAGTGGCTGAGCAAGAGGCATGGCTGAGTGGTGCTGGGGGTAAAAAGAAAAAACGTAAAAAGTAGGTGGGTGATGGAACAAGCCGTTGCAGGGATATTATAGCGATTCAAACTTGTACTGTCTTTTCTAGTCATTCCTGCGAAGGCGTGGAACGAAAAACCTAAACAGAGCGTTATGTTGAAGTGGATTCCCGATCAGGTTGGGAAGCTTGAGCGGCGTTCCCACTACGCGATAGG
>JAUZRH010000146.1 GCA_030950555.1 Mariprofundus sp.
GATTCAAGGCGCCAAATCAAGCGCATAAGCAAGCCCTGAATGGGCGCGATAGCCTACTGTCCTTAGTAGTAACTCTGTGGCAACGCAGAATGCGGACTTATAGACCAGCACGTGGATGATTTATTCTTTCCGCGGCCCTTAGAGAAAGAAGTTCTACTTTAACTATCAATGTACGATACTAAACAACATAGAGGCAACTAATATGAAAAACGAACGGCGTAATGGGGATCGATATTGTTTTAATTTTGATTTGGAACCTAAAGGCGAGCTTTCACTTATTTATAAAGGACGAACCATCTCAGTATGGAAGTTGCTGGACATCTCCCCATTTGGAACGGGCCTCTCAATTGATGAAAATATTGCCCTGAATAGTCAAGTCACTTTATTATATAGCGATAATGAACATGAATGTCGAACGATTGCTACTGTTATCTGGAGTAGCAAAGAGAATAATGAAGAAGTGGGCGGAGGGTTTAGAGTAGGCGCACGTTTCAATAAAGAGCAGATGAATTTAAATATCGCTTTTTTTAAGGCGCTCACCAATCATATAATGGAATGAATATTATATCTTTACATTCATTATTCACCTTGATAGCTTGTCGCCATGGATACACAAAGCCTTATTCTTGATGCCACTGACCGTCGTTTTGGTGATTATGGGTATAACAAAACCACCATGGCTGAGATTGCCGCTGATTGCAGCATGAGCGTCGGCAACCTTTATCGTCACTTCAAAAATAAAGAGACTATTGTCGTCGCGACAATGCAGCGCTTATTACAAGGCAAGCTGGATGCAGGCATCGATGCAGCCGCAGCTCAAAATGACCCTCTCGATGCCCTCTCCGCATTTTTACTGACTCGCCTACGGCAGGGATATGCTCACTTTGCTGAAACTCGTCACCTTTTTGAAATGATGGAATTGATACAACGCCGTCATTATGAACTACTTCTTACTTTTGAAAACGACGTTATCAGCGCATTAACCCTCATCATCGAGCGAGGCATCAGTGATGGCCGCTTTCACTGCTTAGATGCACATCAAACAGCTTACACCATTCATCAGGCAACCCTTCGTTACAACCACCCTATGAGTTTAAAAAATAACTCGCTGAAGCTATTAGAAGCTGATTTAAAAGAACTTATAGCACTGTTCTTTCTTGGCCTCTCTCCACGAAGTAACCATGCTGCGTAATAGCCACGATGAATATGGCTGGGTAACTATCGTAGTACACTGGCTGATGGCTATTGCCATCATCAGCATGTTTTTTCTCGGAGCATGGATGGCTGAGCTGAATTATTACAGTCAATGGTATCATAGCGCACCCGAGCTACACAAAAGTATCGGCATGATTTTACTGTTCCTACTACTCTTTCGTCTGATTTGGCGACTATTAAACGCTCGCCCAACATTGAGTGGACTATGGTGGGAGAAGCTTGCAGCAGTTAGCGTCCATCGCCTACACTACCTGCTGATGTTTACTATTATGCTTAGTGGCTATTTGATACCAACCGCTGAAGGCGTGGGCATTGATCTATTTGGCTGGCTCACCATCCCCGCCACATTCCTTTTCGATAAACAGCAAGCTGACTTCATTGGCCAACTCCATTGGGGCAGTGCTTGGGCTATCATAGCACTCTCAGCCCTGCATAGTGCAGCTGCTCTGAAACATCATTTTATCGACAAAGACATGACGCTCAGGCGTATGTTGGGACTATCCCAAAAAAACAGAAGGAGAAACTAAATGAAACTGAAACATCTTTTTGCATCATTATTTATCGCCATGGCAGCATTTGCTATGCCTGTCCAAGCGGCTGAAAATTATAATTTTGATATTAAAGGACAGCACGCCTTTATCCAGTTCAAGATAAAGCACCTGGGTTACAGCTGGCTGCTCGGCTCTTTTAAAACATTCGATGGCTCTTTCATCTACAATGCACAACAGCCAGAGAAAAATAGTGTCACAGTTTCCATCGATATAGCCAGTCTGGATACCAACCATGCGTTAAGAAATAAACACCTGCGCAGTGATGATTTTTTTGATGCAGCAAAATATCCAACCGCCAGCTTCAAAAGCAACTCGTACAAAGTAACAGGTAAAGATACGGGCATCCTGCATGGCACACTAAATCTGCATGGTATAAACAAAGAGATTGATATTCAATTGAGCCAGATTGGCACGGGCAAAGACCCTTGGGGCGGATATCGTCGCGGATTTGAAGGCCACGCCACACTACACCTCTCGGACTACAAGATGAAAAAAGCAGCCATGCTCGGACCGGTAGCTGAAAACATAGAGCTTTTTCTCTCCATCGAAGGCATCCGCCAATAACAAGCTAAAAAACTTACCTGATTACCCATGAAACGCAGCTATGCCGATCGCCGACATGCTATGGTAAATCTTCAAGTATATGGGAGCCTCTACATGTTGAAACCGTCAGATAGCTGAATATGATACGTAATCAAGACAATCTTAGCCACTGATACCCCAGAGCACCTTATCTA
>JAUZRH010000147.1 GCA_030950555.1 Mariprofundus sp.
AGGCCTTATTACTTTCAATAGTAACTGGTTCTGCAACGCAGAAGGCGAGCTTTTAAACCAACAGAATGGGATGATGTGTGTTTCCGCGGCCCTAACCTAGAGCATCAACTATTTTTTATAGTTGGTGAAGGATGCCGTTAATTGAACATGTTTATTTATGATAATGATTATTTTCGTGCTCTTCGTGACTCTGTGGTGGAAAGTCTTTGACTGTTTTATGACTGTCTGTAACAGTTGAAGTTGTAGTTCTATTTGTAAACCAACTGAGTTCATGTACGTCCTTTGATTTGCCACTACAAAACAGGAACAGCGAGTGAAAGTCTTTCACCGCAAACGAGTGCCCTTGATTTCTTTTTTAATAGACCTGAAAATATCGCATTATGTACGTCATAAAGAAATATTTTGACTATTATGGGTGATGATCCGTGACAATATTGTTAGCATGCGCACATGAGTAGAAAAGTGATTCCTATCCAGATGGAAGCTGTGGGTGAGCCGATGATCGGCAAGCCTGCGTGGCTGAAGGTGCGAGCACCTATGTCGGCTGAATATAAAAGCATTGTGCAAATGATGCGTGAATTAAAGCTGAACACTGTGTGTGAAGAAGCTTCTTGCCCTAATATTGGTAGTTGTTGGAAACAAGGCTCGGCTACCTTTATGATTTTGGGGCGTGTATGTACGCGTACTTGTGCCTTTTGTGATGTGGCAACCGGGCGCCCTGATCCCATTGATCTTGATGAGCCGGTGAATCTAGCCAAAGCCGTCGCACAGATTGGTTTGAAACATGTGGTTATCACATCGGTGGATCGTGATGATCTGAAAGATGGTGGGGCAGGTCACTATGCAACGGTGATTCGCGAATTAAGAGCGCGGCAACCGGATGTGACCATTGAGATTCTTACGCCTGATTTTCAACGCAAGTCAGCATCCTGTCTCGATACCATTGTGGCGGCAGGGCCGGATATTTTTAATCATAATCTGGAAACTGTGCCCCGTCTTTACCGCTCCGTGCGACCCGGTGCGCGTTATTTTACCTCGCTGCGTTTATTGCAGCGGGCGCATGAGTTAGATGCCAACGTGGTGACCAAGTCGGGGATTATGCTTGGGTTGGGGGAAGAACGTGATGAAGTGTTGCAGGTGATGGATGATATGCGCGAGGCCGGTATTGATATTCTGACTATTGGGCAATATTTAAGACCCAGTAAAAAGCATCACCCCGTGATGAAATATTGGACACCGGAAGAGTTTGATGCGTTGAAATATCTGGCTGAGAAAAAAGGCTTTGGCATGGTTGCTTCCGGGCCGTTGGTACGTTCGAGTTTTCATGCGGATGAGGTCTTTGCCGGTCTAAAAGCGCGCGTAAAATCATAAGCACTTGGTAGGAGTCAGTGAGATGAAAGAAAATCATGCTAGAACTATTTTAGTTGCCGTAGGAGATGCAGGCTTAAGGAGTGTATTGTGTGATTTTTTAGAAAAAAATGATTATAGTGTGCTGGAAGCAAAAGATGGCAAAGAAGCGATAAAAATATTTGAGCGATTAGATCCGCCCTTGGTTCTGTTGGAAGCTGATATACCACTGATTGATGGGCTGGAAGTGGCAAAAATCATGCGTGAACTTGATCGTGCTGAATATTCCCCTGTATTGATGATTACTTCAGATCCGCAGCATAGCTATATTGAGCATGCCTTTGAAGCGGGTGTCGCCGACTTTATTATCAATCCTATTCACCTGCCACTGTTGCAGCATAAAATAGAATTTTTGCTGAAAATAAGTAAAAATAATTATATAACTCAGCAACATGAAGCGTATCTGAAGAGTCTCTTTCAATCACTGCCCTTGGGTTATATATCGCTCGATAAAGCCGGTTGTTATCGGAATGTGAATCCTGCCTGGTGTAAAATGAGTGGTTATCAGTCAGAGCAGGTGATTGGCACAGCCTGCGTTGAGCATATACAAGCGCAGTCAAAGTTGCGTTTTACAGATCACATAGCGCTGATGTTTAAAGGTGAAAATATTTCTACAAACGAAGAGCTGCAGCTTCTCTGCTGTGATGGCACGTTGATTGATATTGAGCTTAATGGGCATGTTACCCGCGACAGTAGTGGTAAGGTCTCGATGGTGCACTGCCTGATTGACGATGTTACAGAACGCAAGCGCATGCAACATGTCTTGCATGAGATGGCAACTACGGATGCGTTGACAGGTGTGTGCAATCGACGTGCATTTTTAGCTGCTGCTGAAAAGGCGTGGAAATTATCGTTACGTTACAAACACCCGCTCAATACGCTAATGATTGATATTGATCACTTTAAATTAATTAATGATACCTATGGCCACGCCAAAGGGGATGAAGTGCTTAAAAAGCTGGCCGACACCTGCCAGCAGGTAATGCGTGAAACAGATGTATTTGGACGGTTGGGTGGAGAGGAGTTTGCTGTGCTCTATCCAGAAACCAATCAACAGTATGCTCTGCTGGGTGCTGAACGCATTCGCAAGGCCGTTGAGCAGCTTGAGTTTTCTTCGGAGGGCACGCTCTTTCATGTTACGGTTAGTATTGGCCTTGCCGAGAAACAAGCCTGTGATAGCTCTTTTGATATCGTCCTGCAGCACGCCGATGCCGCGCTTTATCGAGCGAAAGATAGTGGCCGTAACCAAGTTCAAGTAAGTGATGGCTCCAAAGGCTAAAACAAATCCAAGCCCAGTATCTTTCAACCGCAAAGGACAGGTACAAACAAATAGAGCACTTGTACGGAAATATGTGCCTGACCAACACAGCATACCCGCCCGTCATTGCCGAAGGTTAAATCGGGAATCCATATCAAAGAAACGCTCTACTT
>JAUZRH010000148.1 GCA_030950555.1 Mariprofundus sp.
CCAAAAGGTGCGCAGGATAGTTGTTGGATTCAAGGCGCAGAAACAGGCGCATAGCTGGGCCTATGTAACTGTTTCTGCAACGTAGAAGGCGAGCTTATAGACCAGTAGAATTGGATGTTTTATTATTTCCGCGGCCCTAAGCTGGCTGCGATAGCCTTATCACTTCAATTGTGACGGATATTGCAACGCAGAAGGTGAGCTTTTAGTGTAGCAGAGTGGGATGATTATTTGATTCTGCAGTCCTAAGGTTCTGCCGGAGGGGAGAAGCTGTTACAGTGCCGCAAATTATTTTTCTGTGTTGATATTTGATAAGGATGCGTGAATAGGAGTCTGATGATGAATGAAAAAGAGATGTTGGCAATGTATGAAAAAGCCGGAGCGCTGCTTAATGGCCATTTTATTCTCTCTAGCGGTCGCCATTCGGCACGCTACCTACAGTCGGCTTTGGTATTGATGGATCTTGAAAATGCGACAGCGCTGGCGACTGAATTGATTCGTCATGTAGATGCATCCGATTATGATATGGTCGTAGCGCCGGCGATTGGTGGCTTGGTGATTGGTCAGGAGGTTGCACGCCTTCTGAATAAACCTTTTATATTTACTGAGCGAAAAGAGGGTGAGATGCAGCTGCGTCGTGGTTTCACAATTCCTGACGATGCTCGTTTTTTAGTGGTTGAAGATGTGATTACCACGGGTGGTTCAGTGCGTGAATGTATGCTTGTGATACGTGAGCATGGCGGCCTGCCTGTGAAGGTGTTAGCTGTTGTCGATCGGGCTCCGGGTAGTGATGATCGTTTTGACGTGCCTTATGCAACAGCCTTGAGTTTGGATGTGGAGACTTTTGCTGCAGATAGTTGCCCCCTCTGTTCTGCAGCGGAGCTGCCGGCGATCAAACCGGGCAGTCGCGGAGCGGCTTGAGCTTTTTAGAGAGAGATAGAGTAAGTGAGTAAAGTTATAAGCGGACGGTAAGGCTCTTTAGTTGAGCCAGTGGCAATAAGCTGCGGCCCTAAAGCCCTCCTTCAGTAGATATGATAAGTTGATTGGTAGAAAAAAGAGAGATGTTTAGGGTCTGTTTTATAAAGGAGATTACATGAGTGATCCGGTACTTCGCTGTTTTCCATTTGGTGGTGTAGGCGAGTTTGGTAAAAATATGATGGTCTATGCCATCGATGATAATGCGGTGATTGTTGATTGCGGTATGGGGTTCCCTGAACCCGGCCAGCATGGTGTTGATATTGTAGTGCCCGATATTGCGGCGCTAGATGAGTTAGGCTTGAATATTCATGCCCTAATTTTAACCCATGGCCATGAAGACCATATTGGGGCCGTGCCAATTCTGCTGCCCCGGCTGAAACTGCCGGTCTACGGTACAGAAGTGACGCTGGCACTGGTGAAAGCTAAATTGTCGGAAACAAAATACAGAGGCGATCTGCGCGTGTTGCCGGAAGATGGCACAAGCGTGCCAATTGGGCCCTTTCAAGTGGAAGGCGTGCCGGTAACACATTCGATTATGGATGCGGTTTCTGTGGCGATTCATACGGCCTTGGGTGTGATTATTCATACGGGTGATTTTAAATTAGATCCCGCGCCTATTGATGGTCGATTTACGGCGATTAATCGTTTCTCTCAGTTGGGCGATAAAGGCGTAGTGCTGCTTGCTTCAGATTCAACGAATGCTACCCGTGCTGGTAGTGGTCCTTCCGAACGTGTTGTCGGGCCGGCGATAAGCCAGGCTGTTGCTCGCTGTAGTGGAAAAGTGGTGGTGACTACTTTTGCCTCAAATATGTTCCGTATTCAGCAGATTGTTGATGCAGCGGTTGCGAATGGGCGTCGTGTTTCAGTGGCTGGACGTAGTTTGGAGCGCAATATTGGTATTGCTCAGGAGTTGAACCGCTTGAATATTCCCGCGGGCACACTGGTGAATATCAAACAGTCACAAGGCGTGCCAGACAAAGAGCTATTGATCATCGCGACAGGTTCTCAGGGAGAGTCACGAGCGGCCTTGGGGCGTATAGCCCATGGCCAGTTTACAGGTGTGAAGCTGGAGCAGGGTGATCTGGTGATCTTTTCTTCTAGTAATATTCCCGGTAATGAGCGCGTGATTGCCGGCATCTACAACCATATTTATCGGCGTGGCGCACGTATTTTGCATGCAGGCCAAGCATCGGTGCATGTTTCAGGTCATGCGCAGGCACATGAATTGAAAATGATGATTCAACTAACCAGACCAAAATATTTTTATCCAGTACACGGGGAGTTCCGTAATTTAACAGAACATCGTGATCTGGCTGTGGCTACGGGTGTGCCTTTTGAACGTACGGTGATGGCAGAAAATGGTTTGAGTGTTGAGGCGGATGGGAAAGGTGTGCGTACAGGACCAGGATTCCATGCCGGAGCCATTTTTGTTGATGGTGATAGTCGTGATGAAATCGATGGTTATGTTTTGCGGGATCGTCGTTTTATGGCTGAGGATGGCATGATTTCAGCGACTGTACTGCTTAGTCGTCATGAAGGAACGCTGCTTTCAGCGCCAGAGCTCGAAGCGCGCGGTGTACTGCATGAAGGCGTTAGTAAAGAAGTATTGGCGGATGCTACGCATGATCTCGCTAACTTTTTAAAAAATATGGACCGTGAACTACTGGCTGATGTCGATGCCACCAAGGAAGAGGTGCGTCTGTTTCTACGGCGTTGGTGTAAGCGTCGATTAGGTCGTAGGCCGATGGTACTGCCTGTGGTGGTAGCTATTTAACATGAATGTGCGTCTACTTGCGCGGGAGTCGTTAGCGTTATTTATGGCTGGTATGATTTTGTTGATTGTACTGGCGATGGCTAGTTTTTCAGCTGCGGATCCCTCATGGAATCACGAAACCCAAGCTGCTGCCACGAACCTAGCAGGTATTATCGGGGCTTATATTGCGGACTTCTTTTATCAGCTGTTCGGCTATGCTGCATGGATCTGGGTTGCGCTTTTGGCTGTGGTGGTTAGGCGACTGGCATGGGGTGAAAAAAGCTATTTTTCCGGCTGGACATCACTGTTTTGGTTGCCGCTTGTGATTGCCGTAGCGGCACTGATGCATGCACATATACCTGTGAATAGTGTTTTGGACCGGCTGGTTTTGCCCGCCGGTACAGGCGGTGCATTGGGAACCATGTTGGATCAGAGTGTGTATCGGGTTCTCAAAGATGTCGGACGGGATCTTCTTTTAGGGACACTCTTTTTGAGCACGGCTGTGACCGCGAGTCACTGCTCACTACTGACATTGTTAAAGCTGATCTATCGACAGTTTTGCTTGGCAAGCGGCTGGTTAATCCGGCATGGTCGGAGGGTTGTGACTTCGGCCTTAGCAAAAAAAGAGCGTATTGAAGCACGGGATGAACGCCAAGAGGTGCGTAAAACAAGAGCGGGTTCTGCCCGTTCGGATGGTTTTGATGCCACTGTTAGTATTGAGCCCGAAATCGAGACAGCTGTTGAACTGCCCCTAGAAGAGCAGAGGGAATCGCCGCTGCAAACTAGGATTGAACCGCTTATTGCGACAGGTTTAGATGTGCCCTTTGAGACAAACATAGAACCTATCGTTGAACCTGTCGTTGAAGTGAAGAGTGAAGCCAACGTTGAACAGAAGCCGCTGGGTAAAAAACGAGTCGCAGTACAAGCGTCAACAGTGCCAGCAAAAGAGCTAGTAGAAGCGGTAGTAGAAGCGGTAGAAGAAGCCGAGCCGTTAACGCCGGTGAAGGTGAAATTGGCTGCGCGTAGCAGTGAGCTAAAAGAGGTGGTCGTAGATTTTAACGAGACATCTGAGTCGGAATTTACGCTGCCCAGTATCAACCTGTTCGATCAAGGTGATACCACGCAGGCAGATCAAGACCCTCAGATTTTGCAGGATGTTGCGCGCATGTTAGAGCGTAAACTGTTGGATTACCGTGTTGAAGGCAAGGTTGTGGCGGTTCAACCGGGACCCGTAGTCACGCAATTTGAACTAGAGCCTGCTCCAGGAACCAAAGTGAATCGTATTGTGGTGCTGCAAGATGATCTGGCTCGTTCAATGGCCGCCATCAGTGTGCGCGTTGCCGGTAATATCCCCGGTAAAAGTGTGATTGGCATTGAAATTCCCAATGATGTGCGAGAGATGGTGGTGATTCGTCAGGTGCTCGCAAGTGCGTCGTTTGCGAATAACAAGCTACTGCTGCCGATGGCCATGGGGGTGGATATTTCCGGCCAGCCTGTCGTTGCCGATCTAGCTAAAATGCCGCATCTGCTTGTTGCAGGTACCACCGGTTCGGGTAAATCTGTCGCTGTGAATGCGATGATCTGTTCGATGTTGATGACTTGCACGCCACAGGATATGCGTATGATCCTGGTGGATCCAAAAATGTTGGAACTCTCTGTTTATGATGATATTCCCCACCTATTAGTACCGGTTGTGACCAACCCGCATAAAGCGGCCAAGGCGCTGGCATGGGCAGTGTATGAGATGGAACGACGTTATCAGCTGATGAGTGATGCCAAAGTGCGTAATGTAGATGGTTATAATAAATCGCTTGCAAAAGAAGATGTGGCTGAGCGATTGCCTTTGATAGTGATTGTGATTGATGAGTTGGCTGATTTAATGATGGTGGCAGGTAAAGAGGTAGAGCAGGCGATCTGTCGTATTGCGCAAAAAGCGCGTGCAGCCGGTTTGCACCTTGTGTTAGCAACGCAGCGACCCAGTGTGGATGTGATTACTGGCCTGATTAAGGCCAATCTTCCGAGTCGCCTCTCTTTTCAGGTCTCCTCCAAGATTGACTCTCGTACCATTCTTGATCAGATGGGTGCTGAGCAGTTATTAGGGCATGGTGATAGCCTCTTCTTAAGTGGTAGTCGTAATTTGCGCCGTGTACATGGTGCTTTTGTCTCGGATGCTGAGGTTCTAGCGCTGGTGGAACATCTTAAAACGCAGGGTGCACCGGATTATCGGGAAGAGGTCTTTGAAGTTGCCAGCGTCGCAGATGCCACGGCCGGGCCGGGTGGTGCTCAAGCGGAGGACCATGATGAAAAATACGATGAAGCGGCAGCTTTGGTTATTGAAAAGGGAAGCTGTTCGGTCTCGATGGTGCAGCGCTATCTGCGCATAGGATATAATCGGGCCAGTCGTTTGGTTGAGAAGATGGAGCAAGAGGGTTTGGTAACGCCACCGGGTTCAGGTGGTCTACGTAAAGTGCTGGCACGCTCCGGTGCTACGGGTGGCGGGGTGATTGAATGAGTCTGAAAAGTATATGCGTGGCTTGGATGATGGCGTTCTGTTTGTTGCCGTTGATGGCGAGCGCTGCGGCTGAGAAAGAGCAACTGCATCATCCGGCTGCCGGTAGCTCTTTTGCTGGTAATTTGGCGCGCCTGGTAGCAATTCGTGGTTTTTCCTGTCAATTTAACCAGCAGATGACATTTTCGGATGGTGGTGATAGACAATACTCGGGTGAGTTAGCTATTCTTAAACCGGGTCATTTCCGTTGGCAATATCTTAAGCCATATCAGCAACTGTATGTCGGTGATGGGCAGTCCATCTACCATTATGAGCCCGATTTGATGCAGGTTGAATATTTATCTGATCTGGAAGCGGTAAACCCTATTGTGATGAAGTTATTGAATGGCCAGGTTCCAGCTGCAGAGATTAAGGTGCTTCAGCGTAGCCATGATCTGACGCACAAAATGTATCGATTTAACGTACAGGTTAAGGATGCCCCGCAGGTGTGGTTGGGCTTCTCAGCGGCGGGTTATCTGCTGACGATCGAACGCCAAGATCTATTGGGCAATGACAATCTGATGACTTTATCACAGTGTCGCTATGTTGCCCCTGATGAATCATTGTTTAATTTTACTCCGCCTGCTGGTGTGGATCTGCTTGATCTGCGTTCAGACAAGCGTTAATAAGGAACTTATATGAGACGACTCACTATTTTTTTAGCTGCATTTTCTTATGCAATATCGGCCGAAGCGGGTGGCTTTGAGCAAGTGAACCAGTCAGCTGCAGCTGCAGGTGTCAGTAATGCCTTTGTGGCAACTGCGAATGATGCTTCAGCCTTAGTGTATAATCCGGCCGGTATTGCCTGGCTTTCAGGTGTAGTTGTCAGTGGCGGGCTGGATCTGGGCTTTCGCAACTCATCGGTAAAAACGCCGAGTGGCATTGCCCCGAATAAGGGTGGTGATGCCACGCTGTTTCAGCTTTATGCCGCTTGGAGTCCGCATGATAGCCGTTTTTCTGGTGGCGTGGCGATATCGCCACTATATCAAGTGAATAATGATTGGAAGCTGAGTACAGGTGTAACGAAGTTGACGGTAGATCATCTATCCGGTGATCTGGTTTATGCTGTGGATAGCGATCTGGCTGTAGGTTTTGGTACCGACTGGTATATGACGCGTGCAACGATCAACCAAGGCGCTAGGCAATTTAGTGGTAAAGATATGGCCAGTTTCGGTGCTCATCTTTCATTATTATGGAAGCCATTGCCGACATGGTCGGTAGGTGGAATGCTTCGTTCAGGCAGTAAAGTGAAGATTGCATCGAACAGTAGTAACTTGAGTTTTAAGCTGCCGGATCAGTTGACGATTGCTGTTGCACATGATTTTGCGGATAATTTACGTTTGGAAACGGATCTGAAATGGAGTCGTTGGTCGGCGCTAAAAAACATGAATATCACCGGTGCGACGACACAAATCAATACGATGAATCTGCGTGATAGCTTAACGCTGATGGCGGGGTTGAGTTGGACATGGCGAGAAAGTGCGCAACTACGTATGGGTTATGCCTATGATCAGGGCGCCAATAAAACAGCAAACTATAATCCCATGATTGCCGATCAGGATGGTCACATAATATCCATTGGCGCTGGTGGCGATATGTTTGGTATGCATAGTGACTTTGCCTATCAATACACTTTTTATAGTCATAAATCCGCAACAGGTGCAAATCCAGGCACTTACCGCGATCGTCGTCAGTCCATTGTCTTCACTGTTTCCACAGCATTCAACTGATTCCAGCCTGTTAAAGCAGCCCTCACTGCTTGACGATGACAGCACGAATAGGGTGGCTACACCGCTAGCTTACCGGATTCGTCCAGCCAAGTTAGAAGAGGTGGCCGGTCAACAGGCATTGACGGAACCGGGTTCTTGGTTTGCTGCAATGGTTGAGGAGGGGCGTTGCTGCTCTGCTATCTTTTGGGGGCCACCGGGTGTGGGTAAGACAACCTTGGCAAGGGTGATGGCTGATGCTGCCAGCTTACCATTTGTACAATTGTCGGCTGTTTCAGCCGGCAAAGCGGAAGTGCAGGATGTCGTTCGACGCGCTCAAGCAGCAGGCCAAACATGGCTGCTCTTTCTGGATGAAATTCACCGTTTTAATAAAGCTCAGCAGGATGTGCTACTGCCCTACATTGAAGATGGTACGCTGATTCTAGTGGGGGCGACCACAGAAAACCCCTCTTTTTCATTGAATAATGCGCTGCTATCCCGTTGTCGAGTGATTGTGCTGAAAAGCTTATCTGTGAGCGAATTGCGACAGATAGTCAGCCGTGGTGCAGCTTTTCTGGGTGCTGAATCACCGGGTTTTAGCCTGAATACAGAAGCGCTGGATTGGCTGGCTGAAAATAGTGATGGCGATGGTCGCTATGCGTTGAATGCCCTTGAGTCTCTATTTCAGGCTGATCCAAAGTGTCACTGGCATTTACAAGCGGTAGAAAAGCAGAGCTTGAGAAGAGCCGCGCGTTATGATCGTGATGGTGATAGTCATTATGATCTGATCTCCGCCCTGCATAAATCGATTCGGGACTCTTCCGCAGATGGTGCTGTTTACTGGTTGGCGCGCATGTTAGAAGCGGGTGAGCAGCCACTCTATATTGTGCGTCGTCTGATTCGTATTGCCACAGAAGATATTGGCCTAGCTGATCCAAAGGCGCTGACGATCGCTCTTGATGCCCATCGGATGTATGAGATTTTGGGCTCCCCTGAAGGTGAGCAGGGGCTGTTTGAAGCTGCAATCTATCTCTCGCTATCGGCTAAAAGTAATGCCACGTATCTGGCAGAGAAACAGGCTAGGCAACTGGCGAAAGATACACGTGCAGCAGACGTTCCGATGCATTTGCGTAATGCGCCTAGCAAGTTAATGAAACAGTTAGGCCATGGCAAAGCCTATCAATATGCGCATAATAGTGAGCATGGTGTGGTGGATCAGTCTCATTTTCCCGCTGAATTAGGGGAGGTGACACTCTATAAACCAGTGGCACGCGGATTTGAACGCACATTACAAGAACGCATCGATTGGATTGCCAAAAAAAGGCAAGGCTGATGGTGATAGTTGGGGGTGGAACTTTAGTCTCGCTCGATGCTTAAATTGAGCTGGTCGTCATTCCCGCATGTTGTTATAGGAAATCCAGCTTGTGTATCAATGGCGTCCCATTTAGGCACTCGGGGGTGATGGGATAAGGGCCGCGGAAAAAATAAAGTATCCAGGTTATGCGCAGGATAGAAGTTTGGATTCAAGGCGCCAAATCAAGCGCATAGCAGGGCTATGTAACTGACTTGGCAACGCAGAATGCGGACTTATAGACCAGCACGTGGATGATTTATTCTTTCCGCGGCCCTAAGGCACCCTTATCAGTCTATATCCATGGATATTATCAATAGTATCAATGGTTTATACAACCAGCAGAAACCGTTAGAAACAGGAAAGTTTTAACGCTGTGGCAATTGGGCTAAGTGAGTGGCATGAAGGCGAACCTAAACTGCATAAACTGCATTGATAGTTAAAGAAAATGATTATCTGATTATTGTGGTAAAAACGAGAAATGCCTAAGCAATTGCTACATATCTAGGCGTATATGAGGGTTTAATATGAATTGGTACATCAAGGTTATGAAGAATTATGCCGTCTTTGCGGGGCGTGCTCAGAGGCAAGAGTTTTGGATGTTTTCGCTGGTCAATATTCTTGTTGCCATTGTAGTTGATGCGATAAGTGCCTTTCTCTTGGATGAAATTCATGGCCCTGGCGCAACGATTTACTTTTTGTT
>JAUZRH010000149.1 GCA_030950555.1 Mariprofundus sp.
ATTCAAGGCGCCAAATCAAGCGCATAAGCAAGCCCTGAATGGGCGCGATAGCCTACTGCCTTTAGTCGTAACTCTGTGGCAACGCAGAATGCGGACTTAT
Organism: Mariprofundus sp.; assembly: GCA_030950555.1. GTDB lineage: Bacteria > Pseudomonadota > Zetaproteobacteria > Mariprofundales > Mariprofundaceae > Mariprofundus. The sequence continues at coordinate 101 of JAUZRH010000149.1, forward strand.
AGACCAGCACGTGGATGATTTATTCTTTCCGCGGCCCTAAGGAGGTGCCGTGAAGGTTCAATATAGTGATTTAAGTATGAATTATCCGTCATTCCTGACCTGATCGTGAATCCATTTGGTGAAGAATATGATTGATAACAATGGATTCCCGCCCCACGACTTCGCGGGGGCAGGTTCTTCGCGTGAATGACGAGAAAAAATATCTTCAAGCTTGAATTACTATAGTGCTGCAGCTGATGTCCGCACCCCCAATACTTTACGCAGAAGGTTTGCCATTCTCGGGCAGCCTCCTAGGGTGTGCGAATGTTTACAGGGATTATTAAAGATATAGGCCGTATTGCGGTATTAAAGCCAGAACCAGAGCAGTTGCATGTTGTTGTGGAAACAGCATTGGAAATGCAAGGCTGGGCGCTGGGGGATTCCATTGCTGTCAATGGTTGTTGTCTGACGATAACGGCTTTTCCAGCGATAAATCGTTTTGCTGCAACGCTTTCTAATGAAACACTTGCTCTGACTTGTTTCTCGGATGCCAATGTTGCGGATGGGCTAAATCTGGAGCCGGCACTTAGAGTGGGTGATGCATTGGGTGGACATATGGTTAGTGGTCATATTGATGGTGTTGGCCAAGTGCAGGCTATCACGGCTACTGGCGAGCATCGTCAAATTGAATTTAAACTGCCGTATGCGCTGGCTCGATATGTGGTGATGAAGGGCTCGATTGCCGTGCACGGAGTTAGTTTAACAGTGAATCAAGTGAGTGATTGTTGTTTTAGTGTAAATCTGATTCCGCATACACTTAGTTATACCACCTTGGGCAAACTTGAAGAGGGTGATATGGTAAATATTGAAACAGATATGTATGGTCGCTATGTGGAGCGATTAACCCAGTTTGCAGAACAGGAGCGTTCATGAGTTTGGCTACAACTGAAGAACTAATTGAGGAACTACGGGCAGGCCGGATGATTATTCTGGCAGATGATGAGGATCGTGAAAATGAAGGCGACCTGATTATGGCCGCAGAGTGGGTGACGCCGGAAGCGGTAAACTTTATGGCGACGCACGGCCGTGGACTTGTTTGCCTAGCGATGACCCAGGAGCAGGCAGATCAACTGCAACTGCCACTCATGGTGGCCAATACCAATGCAAAATTTAAAACCAACTTCACCATCTCCATTGAAGCTGCCGAAGGGGTGACAACGGGTATTTCCGCTTTTGATCGCGCCCATACCATTCGTACCGTGATCAAAGATGGCGCTCAAGCGGCTGATATTCATACACCGGGCCATGTCTTTCCTCTGGTCGGTCGTGAAGGGGGCGTACTTGTGCGCGCCGGCCATACCGAGGCTAGTATTGATTTGGCACGTCTATCGGGTTTAAAAGCTGCGGGTGTTATTTGTGAAATCATGAATGACGATGGCTCTATGGCGCGTATGCCGGAGCTAAAAGTGTTTGCCCGCAAACATAACTTAAAGGTTGGCACGATTGCGGATGTTATTCGTCACCGCTTGAAACATGATTCACTGGTAAAACGTGAAGTAGAAGTGCGGATGCCCACAGAATTTGGTGAATTTCGCCTGATCGGTTATACCAACGCTGTAGATCAGGCCGAGCATGTGGCGCTGGTGATGGGTGAGCCAACGGCTGAATGTGCAACGCTTGTACGTGTGCACTCGGAGTGCTTAACCGGTGATGTGTTTGCTTCCCGGCGCTGTGATTGTGGTTCACAGCTGCATGCGGCGATGCGTCAAGTGAGTGAGGCCGGTGAAGGTGTCGTACTTTACCTGCGCCAGGAAGGGCGGGGGATTGGCCTGCTTAATAAACTCAGAGCTTATAACTTACAGGATGCGGGTCATGATACGGTGGATGCCAATACAGCCTTAGGTTTTAAGCCTGACCTGCGTGACTATGGTATTGGTGCTCAAATCTTACGGGATCTTGGTTTGAGGAAATTAAAACTATTAACCAATAATCCCAAGAAAATTATTGCACTTGATGGGTACGGTTTAGAGGTATGTGATCGCGTGCAGTTACAGTCGATTCCTCATGAAGATAATATCGCTTATTTGACGGCCAAACGTGAAAAGATGGGCCACATGCTGGATCTACAAGGAGAAAAAACATGAGTCTGGATGCACCACACTTGGCCGGTAATGTAGATGCTAGTGGATTGAAAGTGGGTATTATTGTTAGCCGTTTTAATGCGAACATCACCGAAGCACTGCTGGCTGGTGCGCAATCAGCTCTGCATGAACACGGCAGTTGTGATGATGACCTTATGGTGATTCATGTGCCGGGTGCTTTTGAAATTGGTACAATTGCGGCTAAAATGGCTAATTCGGGACGTTTCGATGCGATTGTTTGCTTGGGGTGTGTGATTCGTGGTGATACAGCCCACTTTGATTATGTCTGTCAGGGCGCCATGGATGCTATTGGTAAGATTGCTCAGCGTGGTGATGTTGGCGTGGGTAATGGTGTGTTAACTCTGGATAGTGTTGAGCAGGCAATGGAACGTATTGGTGGCGCACATGGCCATAAGGGTGAAGAAGCAGCACTGACAGCCATTGAAGTGGCCCGTCAGTTAAAATATATTGAAAGGGAATTGGAGGCATAGTGGCGAATCGTCATCAAGCACGTGAATCTACGCTGGAAACTCTGTACGCATGGAGCACAGCTAAGCAAGACCCTGAGATGCTCCCCGGTCTATTGGAATCTCGCTTGCAACATGAAGAGAGAGAAGATCAGGATGAAAACTATTTTCGTGAATCAGTTTACGCCATAACCGATCATGTCGAAGCCTTGGATGAGGTGATCAAAACGGCCGTTCGTGGGCGTAGCTTGCGGTCTGTTGCTCAGATCGAAATCAATGTACTTCGTTTAGCTGTTTGGGAGATGCAAAGTCGTCTGGAAATCCCTTATCGTGTGATTATCAATGAGGCGCTTGAGTTAACCCGTGATTATGCAGGCGAGCCACCGCGCAGTTTTATTAATGGCGTGCTGGATAATTTAGCTAAACAAATTCGTCCGGCTGAGATGAAAGAGAAAAAATAAAGGCGCTCATCGCAGAGGTCAGTAAGAGACGCATCGGTTATCTAACCAATGCTTAACATCACCGCTTGCTCCTCTGTGGTGAAAAGCTTTTGATTGTTAGCAGTGTTGAACAGTTACACTGGTTTTAGGTGAGGGCATATGAAAGATGAAGAGGCACTACTGCAGCTGCAGCAATCGGATAATTATCGTGTGTTGGAGCGCCTAAATCCTCCTGGACGATATTTGACAGGAGAACCACTTACGCCACGTATTGGCCTGGTGCTTGATACGGAAACCACCGGCCTTGATACGGCAAAAGATAAAATTATTGAACTTGGTTTTGTGGCCTTTGCTTATGATGCGGGTTCTGGTCGGATCTATAATATTTTACATCATTACGATGGTTTTGAAGATCCCGGTGAGCCATTAGATGTGGTCGTAAAAGAGCTGACTGGTATTTCAGATGAGATGGTGGCGGGTCAACACTTGGATGATGAACAGATTGAGTTATGGCTTAAAAAGGCCGATCTAATCATTGCTCATAATGCCGGTTTTGATCGACAGATGTTAGAACGCCGTATGCCCATAGTGGTAGAAAAAAACTGGGCCTGTACCCTCAATGATATCGATTGGCAGGCTGAGCATATTGGTAGTTTGAAGCTGGATTATATCGCCTATAAGCTGGGTTACTTTTTTGAAGGGCACCGAGCGGTCGTAGATGCACAAGCCACACTACACCTATTAACAAAAGCGCTGCCTGTGACAGCTAAAGCCGGAATGACTCGACTCTTAGAAAAAGCCCGGGAAAAAAGTCGCCGACTATTTGCCGTAGGAGCGCCATTTGAGAAAAAAGATGAACTTAAGGAGCGTGGTTACAGGTGGCTTGCGGATCTATCTTTTACCGATCCTTATGGGAAGGTAAAGAAGGGCGTTTGGAGCAAACTAATTTCAGAACCTGAATTTGAATCCGAAGAGCAATGGTTAAGCTCGGTTGTGTACAGTGGAAAGCCCGCGCTCTTTGTAAAACGTGATATTCTCCCCTGTGATCGTTATTCTGTTCGTGAGTTTTGTCTCTGATTCTTAGGGCCACGGAAAGCATAAAGTATCCAGGTTATGCGCAGGATAGAAGTTGGATTCAAGGCGCCAAATCAAGCGCTGACTGGGCGCGATAGACTACTGCCTTTAGTAGTCACTCTGTGGCAACGCAGAATGCGGACTTATAGACCAGCACGTAGATGATTTATTCTTTCCGCGGCCCTAACGTAAATCGTTAACTATTTTCGTCACTACTCAGCTCATCCCTTGATTTGCTCGATTTCGGCGTCAAAAATGCTCATGTGCAGTAGCACACTGCGCGTTTTTTCCTCGAACTCGAACAAATCAAGGGCGATCTGAGCAGTGACAGCTAATTTATGGTTTGGTGCTGAGCAGTTACCTATTTTTTATAGTTGGTGAAGGATGCCTT
>JAUZRH010000015.1 GCA_030950555.1 Mariprofundus sp.
CTACCAGTTGTGACAAGAGCAACACTGGCGCCACTCATGCTAGCAACTGCTGGAATACCTGTCGCACCCGGGACATTCGCTCTAATAACTGCTCTGGACTGGTAATCCCAGCATGACGACGCATCGTCTCCCACTCCGTGGCCATGTGATCATTCGGCAGCTTGCCAATGGAGCGCCATAACTCCACTCGTAAAGCATTTTCCATCTGCCGGTAGTCAAGATAGGTATCCGCCAACCAGCCACCATGCGCTCGCCATATAGCGGGGGCAGCATGGGGTAGAGCATTTAAAATATCCACTGTTTTTCGCCCGCTACCGCCAAAGATTAAACGGGCGTATTGGCCTAAAAACTCAATATCGACCAAGCCACCACGATCCTGTTTCAGGTTAATCACTGTTTCAGAGCGACTGCAGAGATGGTCCATCATTTTCTGCCGCATCACCATCACATCATGGGCAATCAAGCCACCATCACGCGGTTGATTGAGCACACCTAACACCACCGCCTCCACGGCCGCACAGGCAGCCACTGGCCCGGCAACGGTGCGCGCACGACATAAAGCCTGATGTTCCCACGTATGCGCCTCTTTCAATTGATAGCCCTGAAATCCCGCAATCGTTGTCACCAATACGCCAGAACACCCCGAAGGGCGCAGCCGCGCATCAAATTCAAATCCTGCCCCAAAAGGTGGTTTAGCACTGAGATATTGAATCATACGGCGCCCTAAACGCTGCCCATGTTCACCGATACTACGCCGACCCATAATCATCGATGGCTCATCATGCGCCAGCACAAAGACCATATCCAGATCAGATACCAAGCCCATTTCCCGGCTTCCATGTTTACCCATGGCTAACGCCACAAAAGGAAAATCAGCTGGCAAAGCCATCTCGTGCAAACAGAGGCGCAGTGTTGCCCTTGTTGCGGCATCGGCGATATCAGCCAACCAGCCACCCATCGTCATCGCATCGGCTGTATGTGCATCCACAGCCAGCGCTGATAACAAACGCACTCTATCGACTGAACGGCCAATCTCAGCCAGTGCCTGTTCAACATCGTCAAACTGATTCAACGCTTCCAATGCTGCATATACTTCACTAACACCCGTATCACGATACTCAACCAGTAGTGGCCACTCCAACCAAGATGGTTCTTTAACAATATGATCAGCCAGATAACGACTAGCCGAAAGAACACCGATCAACCAGTTTAGCGCGCCCTGATGGGTCGCGAGTAGATCAATCCATGTCGCTCTGCCGGCAATAGCATGAATCAAATCAGCAAACGATTCCAACGCGACAACACCGTTTTCATCATCGAGCCAACGCACCATCGCCTGTGCTAGAATACACTCCACCTGACCACGACTGCGTTCAGGCAACAAGCCGCGCAACAAACACTCATTAATCTTTGCTAAAGCATGATGCATGCGCTCCCCTGCGGGCTCTGGCAGGCTATCAAGCTCATCATGTTTGCCCGAAAGGTAACTATTCTGCAGCTCACCCTCATCCCCCACAGGCTTGATAAAGTGAGCAAAAATATCTTCAACAATCGCCGCATGCCGGACCATCTGTCGTTCAATCTGCGCCATTCCTGTAGCTGCTGTCAGATAGTCAGCGTAGTCCTCTGGCAATTTATGGGTCTGCTCTCCTCGACGACCTTGAATAGCATGCTCCACACGGCGCCAAAAAAGATAAGCCGACTGAAGTGACTGCATATCCGCAACACTCATCAGATCGGCCTGTAGCAAGCCCTTTATCGCCGCCATACTCGGCTGCACCCGCAAGGCGGCATTCCGTCCTCCATGTAAGAGCTGCAGTGATTGAATCGTAAATTCAATTTCACGAATGCCACCCCGCCCTCGTTTCACATCAAATCCTGGTGCAATGCCGCCACGCCCCGCCTGTCCATCAATGCGCCGCTTCATATCAGCCAAAGCTGCCACCGTGGTATAATCAAGATAACGCCGATAGATAAAGGGCGCAATGCCCTCCACGAGGGCCTGTCCCAAGGCAAGATCGCCCGCCACAGGTCGCGCTTTAATGAGCATAGCACGCTCCCATGTCTGCCCATATTCCAGATAGTGACTCAGTGTCATTTCAAGTGACAACGCAATCGCCGCACCATCACCACCGGGACGCAGTCGCATATCCACAGGCCAAACAATGCCCTCGGCCGTATAGTCACTCATCAGGCGAATCAACATACGGGAAAGATGCATATAATACTCTGCCGCAGGTGCAGCTTGCCGCCCACCCGTAGTCACGCCACTGCCCTGCCAGACAAACAGCGGATCTACATCCGAACCCAGATTTAATTCATGGCCACCTAGTTTTCCCAAACCAATCACACAGAATGAGCCACCGTCAAGATACCCATAACGCGGCCCAATCAAGCGTTCAGCCATGCTCAGGGCTTGATTTAAAAGCCCTGCGGCAAAATCAGCAATCGACCTGTAAGAAACATCCATGTCACCATGTAGTCCCAACTCCCACCATATCAAATGACGATGCCCACGCTGCTTACATTGACGCAGATGCTGCATACATGTTATCAGATCAATACTGTCACAAGCTGGAATCCATTCATCACTATCATCAGGAAGCCGCACATGCGTCAAATCAACACAAACATGCTGTCGCTCTTCATCGTTTGCCTTGCGCATCAACGTGGTAAAGAGTGGTGAAATAGCCAACAGCCGCTCAGCCTCACTGCCTATCGCAGCAGGTAGCTGCATCAACCATGCTTCAAGCCCTACATCACTATCTCTCATATTTTCTCCTCGTCCATGATGATGACTCTGTTTGAAATTTAAACCCTCTGGAAGCTTTAACTCGATGTTCCAGTTTTTATATATTTGAATTGTCATCGCTATAGGGTCTTTCACCGCAGAGTGCGCAGAGTAACGCAGAGGAAAGACAAGAGATAGAATACGGAACTTTAGTTGAACATGTTTATTTATGATCATGATGCACTTCGGCCATCCTTCATACAACCCCAAAAGTAGTTGACACTCCGCAAAAAAGGGTCAGAGCCCTTTAATCCATAAGCACAAATAAAAAAAGCCACCCGATCAAAGGTGGCTTTTTTATTTAACGATCACAAACAGAACAATTAGCAGGAGTAGTAGAGTTCCATCTCTTTTGGATGCGGACGCATACGTACTTCATTGACCTCTTCCATCTTCAAGGCAATGTAAGCATCAATCATGTCATCTTCCATCACACCACCGACCTTCAGGAAGTCACGATCTGCATCAAGAGCATTAAGCGCCTCTTCCAGAGAACCACAAACAGTAGGAATCAATTTACCTTCTTCTGGTGGAAGGTCATAAAGATTCTTATCTGCAGCTTCGCCCGGATCAATCTTATTCGCAATACCATCAAGTCCTGCCAGCATCATGGCGGTAAACGCCAAGTATGGGTTAGCGCTGCAATCAGGAAAGCGCACTTCAACACGGCGTGCCGGATCAGAGTTCACAACCGGAATACGGATAGAGGCTGAGCGGTTACGATTCGAGTAAGCAAGCATCACAGGTGCTTCAAAACCAGGAACCAGACGTTTGTAAGAGTTAGTCGATGCATTGGTAAAGGCATTCAATGCTTTGGCATGCTTGATAATACCACCGATATAGTAGAGCGCTTCCTGTGATAGGTTGGCATACTTATCACCGGCAAAGAGGTTTTTACCATCCTTCCACAGTGACTGATGCACATGCATCGCTGAACCATTATCACCATAGATAGGTTTAGGCATAAATGTGGCAGTTTTACCATGCGCATGAGCTACATTATGTACCACATATTTATACCACTGGGCTTTATCAGCCTGCTCAATCAACTGACCGAAGCGCATCGCCAACTCACACTGGCCAGCCGTAGCTACTTCATGGTGATGGCACTCCATCTCCATACCCAGATCGGTCATTACCAGCGACATATCGTTACGAATTTCATGTAAGGAGTCAACGGGAGGAACGGGAAAATAACCACCCTTAACACGTGGGCGATGGCCAGAGTTACGCATCATACCTTCAGAGGTATCAGCAAAATTTTTGTTAGAATTCCAAGCCGCTTCCTCAGACTCGATCTGATAGCCGGAACTACCCATATCGTTGTTCCAAGTGATGCCATCGAAGATAAAGAACTCCAATTCAGGGCCAAAGTAAGCTGTATCAGCGATGCCAGCGGAACGAATATAGTTCAGCGCGCGCTGTGCAACCTGACGTGGACAACGATTATAATCCTGACCAGTAATCGGATCGATCACCTGGGCTACCAACACTACGGTAGAAGCTTCAAAGAAAGGATCAATTCGCGCACTTGCTGGATCAGGAATCAGTGCCATATCTGAATTATTAATATCACACCAACCTGCAACAGAAGAACCATCGAAGGCAAAGCCATCTTCAAAGGAGTCTTCACTCAGCGTACTCGCTGGGAAGGTAACGTGCTGCCATTTGCCGCGCGTATCGGTAAATCGAACGTCAACAAAATCGCACTCATTTTCTTTAATCAGGTCAAAGACCTTCTGGACTGCGTCACTCACAATAAAACTCCTCTCTTTAAATAAAACGGAAAATCCCACCCGGTCAGATCAGGATGCGCGACTTTCTCATAACACATTCCGGATGGCAACCTGTGTGACAAATAACCAGCAGCCTCATGATGGATTTACTGATGCTATACACGCACTATTACCCATCATTTATGTCATCCTCCCCCAAAATACCCCTTTAGTCCCACAAAACTCTGATGTTGCTGCGCGACTAAAGTCGCACCCCTAAGGTCCGCTTTAAGATCGACATCCGCACGCAGCATGCAGCACACCCACCCGCCCGTCATCCATGATTCACAGTAGTATATAGCGATTCAACTATGAATGTCCGTCATTCCCGACCTGATCAGGAATCCATATCAAATCAAACGCTCTGCTAAGCAAACCCTATGGCGTAGCCGAAATGGCGACTAGCCGAATGAAGCCATCCACCCGTCATTTATAACTCACAGTAGAGCCACTTGCAAAACTCTGGGTGAATGAGTGACAATCCCACTTCGAGCGCATGTTCAGGATGGAATGAAGGGCATGGTGGCTCCATACGCTGAACGCAGCCTGGAAATGCGCCGGAGTGGGGCAGTAAATCGCCGCTCATGGGTTTTGCAAGTGGCTCAGTAGTA
>JAUZRH010000150.1 GCA_030950555.1 Mariprofundus sp.
AAGGTGCGCAGGATAGAAGTTTGGATTCAAGGCGCAGAAACAGGCGCATAGCTGGGCCTATGTAACTGTTTCTGCAACGTAGAAGGCGAGCTTATAGACCAGTAGAATTGGATGTTTTATTATTTCCGCGGCCCTAAGGAAGGTGAAGGCTCCACCTTCACTGTTTACATACCACAGGCCGAAGCAGAAAAAGTCGCTTCACTTACGAAACCTGTTACCGCTGTGGTTTCCGGAATGGGTGAAACAATCTTACTGGCCAATGACGACAGTAACTTGCTCGGCGTACAACAGCAGTTACTAGAAACCTTCGGCTACAAAGTATTGGCTGCTGAAGATGGCTTGCAGGCCGTGGAACTATTTACAGCCCATCAGCATGATATTGCTCTATTCATAACGGATCTTATGATGCCCAAGCTCGGTGGCGCTGAGGCAGCCAAAATGATCCAAGAAATAAATCCACGGATGAAAATCATTTTTCTTACGTCCCATATCGATTACATAAAACAAATGCAAGACCTTGCTTTGGACGCAGTGGTGATGCACCAGCCTTGCGGTGTCGTTGATTTCAGCAGAACCATCAGAAAGCAGTTGGATAAAGTTTAAGATACAACGCTATTTCTACACCGCTCCCGCCCGTCATTCCCGAATGATTGTATCGGGAATCTACTCAAATAAACGCTCTTATCATCCAAAACAAGACATCAACTATAAAAAATAGTTAACGCTCTACGTTACCTCACAGCTGAAAGATGCCTCTTTATCTTCCCTCGGGCGGATGAATGATGGGCGTTTTTTTATTGACCCCCTCACCCAAGCCCTCTCCATTGCTCACGTCACAGTGCATTTGCACGCTGAAGCTCTTGCACCCTCTCCCTCCGGGAGAGGGTTGGGGTGAGGGAATCGACTATTTAGCAAAGCCTTTTCCGTCTCAAGAAAACCTGAATATGTAAACCGGAAAATGAAGGATGCCCAAAACAATACAGTCCCCACCGCACCCACTTCCTCAAGCAAAGACACCGACCCCGCGCGAAAAGAGCCTAGCTTTTACCAAGCATACCGCGAATAGCGGCAGGGAGATCGGCCGGAATAATAATCGTCTTAGCATTTTCTGAAGTTGAAACCGACGCGATTGCATCAATATAACGCTGGCCCAGCAGATACATTGCCGGCAGCTCTTTATCCTGAATCGCACTGGTGACATTTTCAATCGCCTCTTTTGAAGCATTCGAAAGAATAATCTGCGCTTCAGCATCCAACTTTGACGCTTCCATTCGCCCTTGCGCTTCTAAAATAGCTGCCGATTTTTCACCATCCGCCTTCGTAACAGTCGCTCGACGCAATCGTTCTGCAGCCGCTTGAGCTTCCATGGCCTGCTGCATCGTTGTAGAGGGTTTAATATCCTGAATCTCCACATTTTTCAGAGTAATACCCCAGTCCGTAATATTATCCGCGATACCATCTTTTAACTTAATTCGAATCTCTTCACGTGAAGAGAGCGCATCGTCAAGAGCCGTACCACCAACAATACTTCTCAAAGTGGTCTGAATAATATTAACAATGGCCTGCTCATAGTCTTCAACACCATAAATCGCTTGGTCGGGTCTAGTAACTTGGATAAAAGCCACAGCATTGGCAATAATCACAGCATTATCCTTGGTGATCACCTCTTGCCCTGGAATATCAAGCACAATCTCCTTTGTCGTCACCTTTGCTGCAACATCATCCACAAAGGGAATAATAAGATTGAGCCCGGGAGGGAGCGTTTTCAGATACTTACCAAGCCGCTGAACTACATAGTTACTACCCTGAGGCACAATACGCACGCCCAGCCCAATAGCGATAGCGAGAACCCCCGCAATAAAGAGCATAAAAACTGTTCCTGCTGAAATAGGTTCCATCATCAACCTCCTTTTTGGTTTCCCTTTTAAGACCAGTACACCTGCAATTACAAATACTACGTGATACTTTCGATGATACTCGATGTTCCAGCTTTGCAGTGGAAAATCGAAGGACGCACTTAAACTCAGCTAGTTTATATTCAAAACGCAAATAAAACCATCACTTCAACGCTCAGCGACATCCATAAAACAGTCAAAGCCTTTCCACCACAGAGTTATGAAGAGCACGAAGATCATCATGAGGGCCGCGGAAGAAATGAATCATCCACGTGCTGGTCTATAAGTCCGCATTCTGCGTTGCCACAAAGTTACGACTAAAGACAGCAGTCTATCGCGCCCATTCAGGGCTTGCTTATGCGCTTGATTTGGCGTCTTGAATCCAAACTTTTATCCTGCGCATAATCTGGATACTTTATGCTTTCCGTAGCCCTTAAATTACGTTACCATGCGTAGAGGGGAGCATTATTGTAGCCAAAAAGCGGGGAATATTTAAACGTCCATTTAGGGGCTATTTCGACAGCCTAGCAAGAGCCTCAGCTTGTAAATGCACTGTGATGTGAATAATGTAATTGATAACAATGGATTCCCATTTTCACGGGAATGACGAGAAAAGATAGCTCAAGCTTGAATCACTATATCTTCTGTCTTTCCTCTGCGTTTATTGAATCGGGCCTATCGCGCGGCGGTACATCGCCGTTTACTCCTCTGCAGTGAGAGCTTTAAAGCGATGACAGCTTACATATAAAAACTGGAACATCGAGGTAAAGGACATCATCGGCCTCAAATTAGCTGCAATAGCCCTTTCATCACCATATCTGTATAACTGACAATGCCAATCACTTCACCACTACTATTTACCACCGGTGCGCGTGAGAGTCCGAGGCGAGCAAACAAGGCACTGGCGTGGCGAATATTCATCTCAGGATGAACCGTGACCGCAGGCTTTGTCATCACCTCATAGATACTCACCCGATCTGGTGATCTGTTTTCTGCCAGAACTTTTTTAGCGATATCCGCCAGCACAACGATCCCGTATTCATCATTGTCGTCACGCTTATCAACAATCACACACTTTGCTTCGACATGGCGCATCTTTTTAAGCACCTCACGCACACTATTGAGTCCATCCACTAGGTCATATTTTTCTTTCATCACATCGCGCACGCGAATTATCTTACTCTCTGCAACGATCATAAAATATCCTCCACATCACCGACAATCGCTTGAATCTGGCTTTTCAGACCGATGGTGTCTTCGACATCTAATTGAAAGGCCAAGCCGCTACCTGGATTTTCATCAAAATCCGCTGTTGCCGCGATACTCTCGAGCACCTTACGACTCAAGTGCTCCTCCACAACAAACATTAACATATCCCTTTGTGATTCTAGATTCAGGCCAAAAAATGTTTTCTTGGGTGCTAGACCCTCTCCGCGAGCAGAGCCGATGACCGTAGCCCCCGTTGCACCAGCTTCTCGCGCTGCTGTCATGATCTCTTTGGTCAAGCCATCTTCCACTAATGCAATAATCAATTTAAAATGCAATGATGCCTCCTATTTTGCTCTACACTGTCGCTTCACCTGCCAGGCTGAAAACTGAGCATAAGCCAGCACAGTCATGATTGGAAAGACACTGGCAAAAGCAATTAAGCCAAAACCATCGAGCACAGGACTTCGCCCAGGCACTGTACTCGCTAAGCCCAAACCCAAAGCGGCTAATAATGGCACTGTAACTGTCGAGGTAGTTACACCACCAGAATCAAAAGCCAGTGGTATGATCATTTTAGGGGCGCGCAGCGTTTGCAGCAGCACGATCATATAAGCCACCATAATATAGGTCCATAATGTGGTGCCGCTGACAATACGAAAACAACCTAGAGCAACACCAATAGCCACCCCTACAGCTACGGCCATCCGCAAACCGAAGGCTGAAATGGCTCCGCCAGAAATCTCCTCTGCTTTCAAGGAAACCGCAATCAGTGCCGGCTCTGCTATCGTGGTGGCAAAGCCTATCGAAAAGCCAAAAGCATAAACCCAGAGATAATCACGCCATAGATATGAAGGCACCTCACCTTTGTCATAAAGAAATGAAGGGTCGGTCAATTGGCGCGCCATGGCATCACCTAGTGGAAAAATAGCCTCTTCCAAGCCCACCAGAAATAGCGTTAAACCCAAGACCACCATAAATAGTCCCATCAGAATCTGTTCAATATTTGCCAGTGGCTTTTTTAGCACAACATACTGAAAGAAAAAAAGCGTGCCAATAATGGGAGCCACATCGCCAAGGGTATTACTAAAAGTGCTGAAAATATCAAACAGGAGGTCCATCATCCTAGCACCACCATGCCATACACCATCACTGACACCATCGGCAGTAGCGATGCAAGGGCAATCAGGCCAAAACCATCGAGTACAGGATTCCGCCCTTCAATAGCCGTTGCAAGACCAATACCAAGTGCTGCAACCAACGGCACAGTAATCGTTGAGGTAGTAACACCACCGGCATCGTAAGCGATACCTATAATCTCTTTAGGAGCAAAAGGTGTCATACATTCAATCAACAGATAGCCAGCTATAATCAGCCAAGGCAATGGCCAACCACGCAAAATACGGATAACACCAATCAATATTGCCAACCCAACAGAAAGCGCCACACTCAATCTGAGTCCATTAGCATAACTATCTCGGGCCATTTGATCACTACCAATCAGCTCAGCAGCAGACGCAATATCCGCCGCCTTACCGGCAATAGCAATCAAAGCAGGTTCGGCAATCGTCGTGCCAAATCCCAATAAAAAAGAAAATAATAGCAGCCAGAACAGGCTTCCTTTATAGGCAAAAGCACGCGCTAGAATTTCACCGAGCGGAAACAGCGCACTCTCCAAGCCTTGCACAAAGAACGTCAAACCCAGCAGCACACAGAGAAAACCCCCAATCATGCCAGCTAAATTCGGAATAGCTTGCTGCAGCACCAATGTTTGAAATACCACGATCACAACCAACATCGGTGTAAGATCGCGCAGCGATCCAAGCAGGGGGCGCACCATTAATTGCAGCGATGCCAACAGATTATTCACACGCGTCCCTCCACCTTACTGGACATAGCTATCCTAAGAGTGCTTCACCTCACCCTTCTTTGAGGTTTGGGGCCGCGGAAATAATTAACTATCCCATTCTACTGGTCTATAAGCCCCTCTTCTGCGTTAAAGAATCAGCCACTTTTTAAAAGCAATATGACTACCTATCGCGCCCATTCAGGGCTTGCTTTTGCGCCAAACTCTTCGCCTTGAAGACGAACTTCTATTCTACGCAGCTTGGGACACTTTATTATTTCCGTGACCCTAACGTAAAGCGTCAACTATTTTTCATAGTTGGTGAAGGATGCCACATGTTCAATTAACGTTTGTATCCCCCTGTATCTCCTCTGCGTTACCCTGCGCCCGCTGCGGTGAAAGGTTTTAAAGCGATGACACCTCACATATAAAAACTGGCACATCGAGTTTAACGGATGCATAACATCACATCCGCAAGCAAGCTTGCTCCTACGGCGATCTGCTCATAAGAACTGTATTCCGCTGCTGAGTGGCTAATGCCAGCTCG
>JAUZRH010000151.1 GCA_030950555.1 Mariprofundus sp.
ACTATGAGATTGAGGTCAAACAGCTTGTTGCATAAAAAATACTATAACCGAAAGCATCACATCATCTTTGTTATTGCAGATGTCCCGTCTTAAAAGGGAAGCCTTATCCATGAAGCCCAGCCATCAAACGAACTGTTTATATTGTGTTTCCAGCATCCTTCACCAACTATAAAAAATACTGACGCTTTACGTTACCTCAGAGCTGAAAGATATCTTTTCATCTTCCGTAAGCCGTATGAATCATGGCCGTTTTTTATTGATTCCCTCACCCCAACCCTCTCCCTGAGGGTGAGGGTATTGCTCATGTCAGAGTGCATTTGCAAGCTGAGGTTATTTTCCTCTTATGCGATTGATGGCCGCGGCAACTTCATGAAGTCGGGGGAGAGCTAGGGTACCTGTTTTCCAAATGGAGAGCATATCGAGTCCTTTTTCCTCTACTGCTGCTAAGGCCATTTTTAGCCCAGCATTCAGGCTGTTTGTGCTACTGGCATAGTTTGTGGCATAAAAATAGATGAGAAGACCAATGCTCCGTGTCTGGCCGATATCGATCAGTTGTTCCACTTTACTCAGATCAATATCATGATGGCCATAAAGTAGGGTGATCTTGGATTTGGCATCAATACTGACCGCTTTTCGACCTCGTGCAGGGTTTAGTTGTTCAATATTTGGACGGCGCACTTGATGTTTGAGCAAAGACGCTAAAGAGCTTTGTGTTTTTTGAATACTTTTTTCGTCGACTAAAGCGTGCGCTTTGAGCGTGACATCAAGCGCGGTATAGCTATCTAACATGATGACGGTATCGCTAACTTCAAAATAGTCACCCGATCCTCCCATAACAATAATGCTCGATACACCAAGCGTGGTGTGGATTTCTTGAACACGGTGGAGAAAAGGGGTGATGGGTTCTTTGGCGTTGGTGACTAGCTGCTGCATGCGTTGATCTCTAATCATAAAATTGCTTGCAGAGGTGTCTTCATCTATTAGTAACAGGGTGGCCTCATCTTCCAAGGCTTCAATAATATTTGCCGCTTGTGAGGTGCTGCCACTTCCATTTTCTGTTGAAAAACAGTTTGTGTCTCTAGCGAAAGGAAGGTGGTCGATAAAGGGGCTAATGTTAATATTTGTAATAGATCGATTATCTTCAGCGCGAACCTTGACGGCTGTTCTGTCGCTCACCACAAGCTCCCTGCCATCACCGGGGATATGGTTATAGACACCTCTTTCTAGGGCATGCAGTAGGGTAGATTTACCATGAAAACCGCCACCAACAATGAGCGTCACACCACAGGGAATGCCCATTCCTCGAATCTTACCCCTATTGGGTAGGGTGAATGAACATGCGAGTGATTCAGGTGACAGAAAGGGGATGACGTTTTTTTGCAGTGGGCGGTCATCAATGCCACTTTGTCTTGGTAGCAGAGCATTGTCAGCGACAAATGCGCTAAGCTTGTTCTGCAGTAACTGCTTGCGTAAATAATCTTGGTCTTCAACTGACTCAACATGTATTTTGAATCTGCTTTGATCGAGGTTTGAAAAAAATAGTCCTTGGGCAATAATGTTGGGTAATTCAATGAAAAAGATATCTTCGGCCTCTTTTGCCAAGATGGTTCTACCAGCGGCAGGCAACCCGATAGTGATGCGTGCTTCAATACTTCCAGCTTCAATGAGCAGTGAGTTTCTAACAAGAACCTGTTGTCCACTCGTCTCAATGCGAATTTCGCCACTTTTTCCAATGCCTCGATCTCCTTTAGCGTGTTTTTTAATGGCGGTTGCGACGGCTCGTGCTAAAAAATCTTCTGCCGCGACTCTTCTCACCTTGCTAGTGAATAGCTCCGGAGCAAGTAAAGCATCTTCATTTGAAACAAGGATACTCAAGCGCGATGGTTGGGCGAAAGGGTCTCCCTGCACATGATCAATCGTGAGACTGTAAGTTTGAAAGTGATAGCATCCTTCAAGCTGTTTGTAGGCTTTATAGCCTTTACCATCGATGTTTTTTAATTGCGTTCTTAGATGTTCCATACTGCTCACCTCATAAAAGATACAATTGGCGTTGTGAAAACATTTCTTGAATCACTATAAGCTGTGTATAGGCTGTGATCATAAACAGAAACTGAGGGATATGCTAGAAGGCTGTCCGAGAATAGAAATCGTAGCGAGGGAAAGCGGGGTTGCGTTGGCATGCGTTGCCTTCGCGGATATTCTTCTGAACAGGTGGATAGGTAGTAATATCAAAAATGGAGTTACTTTGAAGGTAGATCATCGCCGCAAGTGGGATCAAAAATATCTATTGGCCCCTGCTCTTGTAGAACAGCCCCCATCCACCTTTTTAAGTGAGAATATGGGTTTTATAAAAGCAAATATTCCAATAAACTCAACTGTTCTGGATCTAGCGGCTGGAGAAGGTAGAAATGCTATTTTTTGGCCAGTCATGGATTTAAGGGCTTCGGAAATAAATAATTGTCCCGTTATGCGAATGATAAGAGTTCGGATTCAAGGCGAAGTATTTGGCGCATAGCATGGCTATGTGACTGATGCTGCAACGCAGAAGGCGAGCTTTTAAACTAACAGAATGGGATGATTATTTGTTTCCGCGGCCCTTACTCCTTATTTAGTGGTATCAGAACTGCTATATCGTGATTCAAGAATGTCTTTTCTCGTTATTCCCGATCAGATCGGAGATGACAGAATAGCTATATCGCAGTTGCGCGGGGGTAGGATTCATGCGTTATAGATCAGTATTGTAAATAGGGCCATTTTTTTTCACATACGCTTGTAATATAGCCACGGCCTCATCTCGACAGATATCGAGATCAACACTGATATTACGATTATTCAACGCTTTAATCCAGTCAGGGTGGCGAGGCCCCTCATCAAAACCTATATTCCGTGCATCGCTGTCACGCGCTCCGCAGGCTACATGACGGATTCCTGACCACGGGATAGCACCGAAACACATAGCACAGGGCTGGCAACTGCTAACTAATTCACAGCGGGGTAGCCCATTGGTAGCTAGATCAAAATGGCCTAGTTTTTTTTGAGCCGCTGTTATTGCCATGATTTCAGCATGCGCAAAAGATGCACCGCAAGAGACAACTCTGTTGGTGCCTGCGGCGATCAAGGTGTGGCTATTGAGATCAAAAATAGCCGCACCAAAGGGGCCACCACTTTCGTGTTGAATATTCAACTGGGATAGCTCAATAGCCAGCCGCATGCGAGTGTTAGGGTCGGGATAGCAGCCACTATGTGATAATAGCCATTCAGGTAGCCAATCAGGGTAATTTAAACAGAGAGTGAGCTCCATTATGTCTTGTCCGGATCGGGTATAATCAATGGTTTTTCGTATTTTAGATCAATATCAAGAAAATCTTCCATCGATTCCTTACCAATATCGCGCCAGAAGGCATGATCAATTTTAAGCCAGCGTTTAATCAGCGCTTCAGCGAGACCCTCCTCCTCAAGCGACTCGCGCAAGATCGACTGACGAAGCGTTAATAGCTCTTCACTAATATACATACGGCGGTGCGCTAGCTCCAGAGCCATACCCGGATATTGAATATCACCACCCATTTTTAGTGCCATAAATTGGCTTTGGCGCAGCTCAATAGCACTCTGCTCATGTCCTTCAAAGAAGCGACCCAACCAAGGGTGTAGGTAGATTTTATCGTAAAAACGTTTGTGTACTTTTTCTATTGCGCTCAGGCCACCAACGAGATCGAATAAAGATGGTTTGTTTTTCAATGGTTTACTCATAGTTGGGAAGATGGGCAGCCACCGGCGCCGCAAGGTGGTCTAGGGGAGCAGGGGGCAGAGCCGCAGGCTGTTTCAGCTATGCCGCTGCCAATCGCATGTGCTGAGATTAGTTTTTTAATATTGGGGCTGCTGCATTGTTTGCAAGTGACCTTCTCGGAGCTATTCCGAACAAGCGTTTCAAAGCTACAGTCACACGCCTGGCAGTGAAATTCATAAATAGGCATTGTATTCTCCTATGTTTATTTTGCATGATGTTAGTCAACAACGCACTAGAAGGCAAAGGGCGTTCATAAGCCGTAACTTATGATGGCTGAATGTAATTATTCTAGCTCAAATATGTGACTTGGCTATGGCTAAATGGTTCCTAAATTTGACATCCTTCACCAGCCATAAAAAATAGCTAACACTCTAGGTTACCTCACAACTGGAAGATGACTCTTCATCTTCCGTAGGCCAGATAATAGTGATTCAAGGTAACTACTCAGGTCATCCCCTGATTTGCCCGATTTCTGC
>JAUZRH010000152.1 GCA_030950555.1 Mariprofundus sp.
GGTGGATGAGCGGCAATCCCACTTTGAGTCCATTTTTGAGGTGGAATGAGGTGCATGGTGGTTCCATGGAGCAAACAACAGCGCGGGTTGGGCCAAAGTGGGGCCGCCGATCGCCGCTCACGAGTTTTGCAATTGGCTCATAAACAAACATGTTCAACTAACAGCGTATGCTATCGCGTGGCGGTACATCGCCGCTTACTCCTCTGCGGTGATAGACTCTAAGGGCCGCGGAAATAATAAAACATCCAAGTCTACTGGTCTATAAGTCCGCATTCTGCGTTGCCAAATCAGTTACATAGCCCTGCTATGCGCTTGATTTGGCGCCTTGAATCCAACAACTATCCTGCGCATAATCTGGATACTTTATTTTTTCCGCGGCCCTTACGTCCGTCATTCCCGTGGAGGCGGGGATCCATTGGTTTTAGAATCAAGCAGAGCGTTTCATTGATGTGGATTCCCGATCAGGTTGGGAATGCCGAGAAAAGGTACTTTTCAAACTTGAATCACTATAGGCCCCTTTTGTGGGTGTTTCATTATCAAAGTCATCATGAGAGTTGTTCAGCGGGTGCGTCGGCACTTGCTTCTTCGTGGAAATGACGAGCAGAGATAATCCCTGCTAACGTCACTGCACTCAAGCAGGCGCTATGTTGGGGTTCTCGGTGGCATCGAGAGTGACAGATTGTCCATGTTTGAATCATTCAGTCACCTGCAATAGAGGTGCTGATGAAATTTTTTATTTACGCGGCTTTTTCACATTGTGAATAATGCGCCGCTCCCTTTGGCCTTTTGGTTGCTCATACTCAATTGTTAACATATTCAGATGATGAGAAAAAGTGAGGAATACTATGATTATTCAACAATCAAAGGCTTATACTTCCAGTCAGGTAGTTCATTTTGTTGATTTAAAAAAGGAAATATCTACCGGCGTCTCGGCAGTTCTTTCCTCTTTCACGAGAGCCGCCCAAGCTAAAGAGCTGTCTAAGTCCCCTTATAATTACGGCATGTTTTCAATTATTGCTCATAAGCACCCTGTCATTGCTGAACAGACTGCCTATGGTTATGCCTATGGCATGGAACAGCCTCTCGTAGACTATTCTCATGGTGTGAATGATGTTCGCTACACGATGACAGGCGAAGCGGTTACACCGGAGAGTACAGCTTGGTTTAATCAAATATCTGACCGGGTGCAAACTGAGAAGTTTACCTTGTATGAGTCAGAAAAAGCAAAGGGTACCTCAGCGGCTGATATTTTGGATAAGATTATCAGTTTTATGGACCAACAACCGGAGAAATATCTTCAATTAGTGAATTGGCAACAACTCTCTGGGCGTTGATATAGTCATTCAAGTATAGCCATGATCGTGAATGCGTCCACACATTATTAGGTTGCCGATTCGCTCGGCAATGAGGGACGACTATACTTGAATAGCTATATCAGCCGTGCGACTGCAGCTGCTACCTTGTTATACTGTGGTGGGGTGAGTGGTTGGTAAGTTCACCTCTTTGGCATGGCCGGCATCAGGATTGTTAAATGTAGCCATATCGATGCTATTTTCGCTACGAGCGACGATTACTGTGATCGCGGCATCGCCGGTGATATTGACGGCCGTGCGAATCATATCAAGCAGGCGGTCGACACCGATGATCAATGCAATACCTTCAACAGGTAAACCCACTTGATTAAATACCATAGCCAACATAATTAAGCCAACACCCGGCACACCTGCTGTGCCAATGGATGCCAAAACGGACATGGCAATGACAGTGAGGTAACCAGATAAGCTTAAGTCAATACCGTACACATTGGCGATGAAAACCGTTGCAACACCTTGCATAATGGCTGTGCCATCCATATTGATGGTGGCGCCAAAAGGCACAATAAAAGAAGCGGTGGAGTTGTCAACGCCGATCCTTTTTTCCACGCACTGCAGCGTAACGGGAATAGTGGCATTGGAGCTTGAAGTGCTAAAAGCAAAAATTTGTGCGCTACGCATCTTACGTAAAAACTGAATAGGGCTGACCCGCCCCAACACTTTTAGTAACAGCATTAATGTGCCAGTAGCGTGGAGGATTAACGCTCCAACCAATACTGCGAAATAACCCAGCATGGGAATAATCATGCTCATACCCTGCAGGGAAAATGTTTTAGCCATCAAAGCAAATACGCCAATCGGCGCCACGTGCATCACCACATTAACCACTTCCATCATGACCTTGTTTAAGCGCTCGGACAGATCGATAATCGGTTTGCCTGCATCGCCAATCATCAGAATGGCAACAGCAAAAAGAATGGTGAAAAAGATGATTTGCAGCATATTGCCTTGTGCGTAGGCAGCAACTGGATTGCTCGGTACAAGATCAATGAATACCTGACTTAAGGGTGGCGCAAGTGGCGCTGTGAAGGTGGTGGTCGATGCCGTGGCAAGCTCGAACCCCTGACCAGGAGCAAACAGTGTGGCAATCGCAATGGCCAATGTAATGGCCAGGGCAGTCGTGCACATAAATAGTCCAAATGCCTTGCCGCCTACGCGCCCTAGTTTGCTAATATCCCCGATGCCGCATACACCGCAGATCAGCGAGAAGGTGACCAGAGGAACGACCAGCATCTTCAGCATGCTGATGAAAATTGTTCCAACCACATGAAATAAGCCCATCACCAAATAGGATTGAACCCATATATTATCCGCTGCAAAATTATTAATCAGGCTGCCGACAATTAGTCCGGCAAGCATCCAAATCATGATTTTATTAGTCATACTCATTTTTTTATTCATCTGTTCCCCTTTGTGGTATTCATTGCTCTCGATGACGCTCTGTAATGTGGATTCCCAGTCAGCCCGGGCATGACCTGAGTAGTTACTATCAAGTGATAGTTTTTTCTTTGCGGCGAATGGTTCTAAATAGTTATTACTCTTCTTAAATCCACGAAAACACACATCATCCCACTTAAAAGCTGCTTTCTCCGTTGCCACAGAGTTACAATGAAAGGCAGTAGTCTATCGCGCCTATTCAAGGCTTGCTTATGCGCTTGATTTGGCGCCTTGAATCCAACAACTATCCTGCGCATAACCTGGATACTTTATTCTTTCCGTGGCCCTTAGCCCAAAGTATAAATCAATCATGACCTTCCGTCATTCACGGCTCGATTCGGAATCCAGCGACAGCCGAGTATTCGGCGTTAGGTGCCGTCCGGGCAGCAGTAGTGAAAATGGAATACCTAATAAGGCGATAGCAGCACAGCTGTAGAATGCCGCTGAAAAACCATATAGCTCCACTATCCATCCACAGCCCATAATGCCAATACAGCCACCCAGGCCAAAGCCAAGCGCTGAATACCACCCTTGGGCTGCGGCATGGAGGGAGTCCGGTGTGAACCGTTTTACCCATACAACAGCCGCTACATGGAAGGCTGCAAAGCTAGCAGCATGCAGTAATTGTAAGGCTATGAGCCAATTCATATCGGTTGTGATAGCGGTGCCAAACCAGCGAAGTGCTGCTAGCACCATGCAGATGGTAAATAACCAAGCTGGTGAGAT
Source organism: Mariprofundus sp. (assembly GCA_030950555.1). Classification (GTDB taxonomy): domain Bacteria; phylum Pseudomonadota; class Zetaproteobacteria; order Mariprofundales; family Mariprofundaceae; genus Mariprofundus. The sequence continues at coordinate 3,537 of JAUZRH010000152.1, forward strand.
TTGCTGCAGGGGCCGGCTGCATAACCACATCAATACCATTTCGGCCAGTACACCAACAACCCAATACAGACCAATTTGCCAGCCGCTATAGCCTGCCTGAGCGAGATAGAGGCTGAAAAAACCATAATATGCACCGTGTGAAAGTTGCATGATAAAGGTAAGTATAAGTAATAAAACAAAGGGCCTTGATAGTAGAGGGAGACTCATATCATGTGCTGTGGTGGGGGAGTGTAGAGAGGGAAAGCCATAGGTTGCAAAGGCCGTGATAAGCATCAGTAGCGCTAATAGCCATGGAAAAGTAGTGATCTGGTTGTTTTCCATAAGCCATGCACCACCGGCGAATGAGGTGAGTACAAAGCCCAGTGATCCCCATACGCGCAGGCGGCCATAGTCGGCCAGTGCTGCTTCAGATATTGAGACCGATAGGCCATCGGTTAGTGGTAAAATAACGGCCCAGCAGGTGCCAAAGAGCAGTGTAACAAGCGCCACAGCAAATAGTTGATGTGATACGCCGAGTAGTAGGGCAAACAGTGCCGCAAGCAGAGAAGCTGCAACAAGTACACGTCGAATGGTGATGTCGGATTGATGGTTTAAATGATGGCCTAACCATGGTGGTGCAATAACTTTGGCGGCCGCGAGTAGTCCTGTTATCATGCCAATCATCACGGCACTTAAGCCGATCTGCTCCAGATAGACTGGGAAATAGGGTAAAATAAGCCCCATGGCGGCGAAATAGGCGGCGTAAAAAAGGCGAATATGATTCAATGATGAGGTGGTAACCATAGGCTAAGACTAGCTGGAATGGCTGCTTGTATCTATCGGCAACTCTGCCCGGATGCTGATTTCAGTCCATGAGAGTGGTCTACCAATCTGGCTTCCCTTTTAAGACGGGGCAACAATACACATCTCTACGGATGGTAAGGTGATTTAAGTCTTACGCCCGTCATTCCAGTGAAGAACCTGCCCCCGCGAAGGCGTGGGGCGGGAATCCATTGGTTTTATGTAAGCAGAGCATTTCAGATATGGATTCCCGATTCAACCCTCGGGAATGACGGGCGGGTGCCTCTCGTTATACTCGGAAATGACAAAAAACCTTATGCTTGAGTTACTGTATTGGGAGTGCGAATATCAGCTGCTGCACTCTCGTGATTCAAGCTTGAACTCGATGTTCCAAATTTATATGTGAGATGTTATAGCTTTAAAGCCTTTCACCGCAGCGGAGTAAGCGGTGATGTACCGCCGCGCGATAGGCTTGATTCAAAAAAAAGAGGAAATACAGGGGATAGAATACGTAGTTTAATTGAACATGTTTATTTATGATGATCATCTGGCATCCTTCATTTTCCGGTTTACACATTAAGGCTTTTCTTAAGGCGGAAAAGGCTTCGCCAAATAGTCGATTCCCTCACCCCAACCCTCTCCCGGAGGGAGAGGGTTGGGAGCAAGAGCCTCAGCTTTCAAATGCACTGTGACGTGAGCAATACCCTCTCCTTCAGGGAGAGGGCTTGGGTGAGGGTATAAATAAAAAACGCCCATGATTCATCCGGCTTAGGGCCACGGAAAGAATAAAGTATCCAGGTTATGCACAGGATAGTTGTTGGATTCAAGACGCCAAATCAAGCGCATAAGCAAGCCCTGAATGGGCGCGATAGCCTACTGCCTTTAGTAGTAACTCTGTGGCAACGCAGAATGCGGACTTATAGACCAGCA
>JAUZRH010000153.1 GCA_030950555.1 Mariprofundus sp.
ACTACTAAGGGCCACGGACAGAATAAAGTATCCAGGTTATGCGCAGGATAGAAGTTTGGATTCATGGCGCCAAATCAAGCGCATAGCAGGGCTATGTAACTGATTTGGCAACGCAGAATGCGGACTTATAGACCAGCAGAATTGGATGATTTATTCTTTCCGCGGCCCTAAAGACAGTAGGCTATCGCGCCCATTCAGGGCTTGCTTATGCGCTTGATTTGGCGCCTTGAATCCAACTACTATCCTGCGCATAATCTGGATACTTTATTCTTTCCGCGGCCCTTATATACAAAACTCAGCAATATGACACTCTAAAAATATCAGAGCCCCCAATATCTTTGAATCCTCCATCACATAGTCTTGTTTTAGCATCTCCAAACCTCATAATCAAATGAGCGAACGATAAGTATAGTGATTCAAGTATAGATTGTCCGTCATTCTCGAACTGACCGGGAATGACTAGAAAAGACAATTCAAGCTTGAATCACTATATAATAGGGGCGTGAGGCGCTCTTGCGGATCAACATCAACACAGCGGCAACCTGACGTTCTTTCACGCATGCATGACCTTAAAAAACCAATTACGCCTCTTGCTGCGTTACAAGCGATACATTGATCTGGCCGCGGACAGGGTCAGTCGAATCAATCCTGACATCAACAATGTCTCCAAGCTGATAAGCAAAACCGCCATGCCGAGCGACCAATCGATGGCCCGACTCATCCAATTCAAACATGCCTGGAAGCGCATCGACCGACAGCCCCCCTTCAGCCATCGTGGGTTCAAGCTCAAAGAATATACGTCGTTTAGTCAGTCCTGAAATACGTGCCGACATCACGTTACCAACATCTTTACTGTGAAATAGCGCTGCCAGCATCGCCTGAGTGTCCCACTCACCACGTTGCTGCTTCCGTTCTTGAACCGATGTCTGCAGCCCTATCTCTGCCAGCGTGTGAAGCGGCTGCACACGGTTGGCATCTTCGCCCCTGATCAAAGCTTTCAAACGGCGATGTACAACGAGGTCGGCATAGCGACGAATAGGACTGGTAAAATGAGCATACGACTCGTAAGCCAGACCAAAATGCCCTTCATTTAGCGGCGTATATTTAGCTTGTTGCATGGAGCGGAGCACCAGTCGGTGCAATACATGGGCAAACGGCTTGCCCTCAGACTGCTCCAATACACGCTGCACATCGGCCGGCTTTACACGTCCATCTTTATCATTGGCCTTGGGTAAGTGAACAAATAGGGCAAATGGCGCTAAAAACTCATTCAAGGTCTCGATAGCCGCTCGCTCAGGTGCTGGATGAATACGGTAGAGCAGCGCACATTCATGACTATCCATATACTCCGCTATGGCAGTATTTGCGGCCAGCATCATCTCCTCAATCAGGCGGTGGGCGATATTGCGCTCCGACGCGATGATATCCACCACCACATCATCCTTCAGTAGCGCGCGCACTTCCGGCATATCCAGATCTAGTGCTCCGCGGCGCTTACGTTTGCTTTCAAGCTTGCGAAATAGACGTGCCGCATCATCAAGCATCATGCGTACACCCTCTTCCTCAATCGCTGATTCATCTCTCACCTCAAGCCAAGCAGCCGCCTGATTGTAGGTTAGACGTGCCTGCGAGTGAATCACTGACTCATACACATGGATCGAGCGACGACTGCCATTGGCATCAAAACGCATACGTACCGTCATGCCTAGACGCGCTACATTCGGATTAAGTGAGCATAAACCGTTTGATAGTTTCTCGGGGAGCATCGGAATCACCCGATCCGGAAAGTAAAACGAATTGGACCGAGCAAGTGCTTCTTTGTCGAGAGCCGAGCCCGGCCTTACATAATGGGCTACATCTGCAATAGATACCCAAGCTTCAAACCCCTCGCCGCGAGGCAATACGCAGACAGCATCATCAAAATCGCGTGCGTCTTCTCCATCAATCGTCACAAAAGGAATATAACGGAGGTCTTTTCGCCCTTCGATGTCAGCTTCAGAAACCCGGTCTTGGTAACGCGCGGCTTCACTGATAACTTCAGCAGGAAAATCAATCTCCAACTGCTGTTCAGCCACAATCAAATCAATCAATCGTGACGGTGACAGGTTATCACCCAGAACCTCTTCTACTTTCCCCGACAAAGGCGTGTCACCGCGCTTCACAATAATACGCACCCAATCGCCATCCTGCGCATCACCACTATCGCTGTCCCTAATCACAATCGTTTGCGGCATCTTACGCGAGCGAGGCTGAACAACCGCCCCCTTCCCTTGCACGAGATATTGACCCACCAATACCGCCGGCGCCTGCTCAACAATACGCACAACTTCAGCAGACTCTCGCCCACGCCTGCGCACCGCCCGCACTTCAACCGTATCACCATGCATCAAACCGTTCATCTCTTCATAGGGAAGGAAAAAACCTTTATCTATACCAGCTACATCAACGAAACCAAACCCATCCGGATGCGCTGAAACGACACCTGTAAATGTAGGCTTGGCACCTGCACTCTGTTTATCCGCTTTCGCTGAGATTGCATCCCAAGGTGACTGCCCTTCTACACGAGCAGGCCGACGCTCGCCCTGTGTCGTTGATTTGCCCTTTCCACGACCCGCTGTGTGCTTACTTTTACCATGACCACTTTTTTCAGTCTTACTGTCTGCCCTTGTGTTCTTTTTACCGGTATGCATTTTCTTTCTTGACACTAATTAACTCCATCCTATGATTCGCCGCCTCCCGCAAGAGATATGCGGCATACTACGCCGAGGTGGCGGAATTGGTAGACGCGCTAGCTTCAGGTGCTAGTTTCCTTCTGGAAGTGCTGGTTCGATTCCAGTCCTCGGTACCAAATAGTAAAACGAGCAAGAACGAGGAAGGCCAGTAAGTGATATGCTTGCTGGCTTTTTTCTTGCCACAAATCAAGGGGGGGGGTCAAGTCTTGCAATCATACATTTCTTCCCACTTTGTCACTGCTCTGCTAACCGTCGCATAATGAACACCAAAATGCTCAGCGATAGTCTTCATTCTGTACCCACCCTCCAGATACGCCATAGCCATCGCTTCATGCTGGTCACCTGATTTATCCTCATAGTCTTGCAAGGGTTTCGCCTTTGGACTCCACTGCACCTTTGGAATTTCAGCTAAATCCCGATCAACAGTTAAGTTTGATTTAACCTGATCAATAAAATCATCAGCACCAAGATAAATTTGTTACGATAAATGATCCCATACAGAATTTTGGTTCACTCCATCCGCAACAAACTGTTTGTAATGCGCCCTGCATTCCCCAGATGTCGAACCAAACTGCGACAAAATCCAATCAACATACAGCCATGACGGAGGAGCTTTCAGACCTGCTGTCGCCTGATAACTACCAGTCACCCGCCCGTTCTACCATATGCGCAGCAACAGGATTGCGAACAATATAGCGACACAGCTCCAGAAAATAGCTATCGCGCTCAACCACAATTGCCTTATACCTACCCTGAAATACATGCCCAACTCGCTTATACTTACGGTTAAACCGCTGTGTATAAACACCATTGAGGTGTCGCATTCCCTTGGAAATGTTGGCTTGCGGTGTTTGTATCAAAAGGTGGTAATGATTGCCCATTAAACAATATCCGTGGCATAACCAGTCAAAACGCTGCACCACTTGGGCGAATGTTTCTAAAAACAATAGCCTATCTGAATCATCTAAATATATATCTGCTTGTGCATTACCACGGCTCGTAACGTGATAAATCGCATCCGTGTATTCTATTCTTATTGAACATGCCATCGTCACATCATTTTAAATAAATGTCGTATTGCAAGACTTGACCCCTTATTCTTCTTTCAGTTGTGAGGTAACGTAAAGCATCAACTATTTTTTAGTTGGTGAAGGATGCCAACAGCAGAGTTAATTCTCTTGCTAAATCACAAATAAACATAATAATTCATTATTCAGAAGGAGTAATATTATATTTATTAAACGCAATATCATTCATCAACTTGGTCAGAAACTATTTCAGGGTAAGGTTATTCTTCTGTTTGGCTCCAGACAGACGGGCAAAACCACGCTGTTGCAACATATGTTGAATCAGTTGGACAAAAAGGTTCTTTTTCTCAATGGTGATGAAGCAGATGTACGATCGATGCTGACTGATGCAACATCATCCCGATTAAAAATGCTGGCCGGGGATCATGAGATTGTGTTGCTTGATGAAGCTCAGCGTATACAAGATATCGGCTTGGTTCTAAAGCTGTTTGCTGATCAACTGCCTGACGTCCAAGTTATTGCAACAGGCTCATCCCCTTTTGAGCTTGCCAACCGCCTGAATGAGCCTCTAACCGGGCGCAAATGGGAATATCACCTCTACCCTTTATCCTTTGAAGAGATGGTAGACCAGCATGGCTGGCTTGAAGAGAGACGTCTGCTGAATCATCGTCTTCTATTTGGATATTATCCTGAAATAGTGGTTCATCCGGGCAGTGCCCAAGAGCGTTTGAAGGCGTTGTCCGGTAGTTACCTGTATCAGGATTTATTAATGCTCGAAGGCATTAAAAAACCGGTCGTTCTGGATAAGTTGCTATTGGCACTGGCGTTGCAACTTGGCAGTGAAGTTTCGTATCAGGAACTGGCAGGGCTTGTTGGTGTGAATGCCAATACAGTAGAAAAATATATTGATTTGCTGGAAAAAACATTTGTTATTTTCAGACTTACCGCATTCAGCCGAAATGTTCGTAATGAAATTAAAAAGGGCCGCAAAATCTATTTTTATGATAATGGCATCCGTAATGCGATCATCAATAATTTTTCTCAACTTGATATGCGCACGGATACAGGAGCATTGTGGGAGAATTTCCTGGTGAGCGAACGTATCAAGTACCTAAATAGCGGGGGAAAATATACCAGACACTACTTTTGGCGCACCACGCAACAACAGGAGATTGATTATATTGAAGAAGCTGATGGACAATTAAGGGCGTGGGAATTCAAATGGAGTCCTAAAGCCAAAGCACGATTCTCAAAAACATTTACAACCGCTTATCCTGATTGCCAAACGACGGTCATTACACCAGAAAACGTTGAATCCTTTATCATGAGTAACCCGGGTTAAAATACAACTATCACCCAAATGAGGTATGCGTAAAATCGGGGACAGTGTATTCATTTATCATCAGTGCATTTCCTGCCCCGCTTTAATGGCCGTAAAATTTTATCTAGTTTTAATTAAGCATATCCACAAATGAACGGCCAGTGTTACTATAATGATTCAAGCATGGATTGACCATCATTCCCGACCTGATCGGAAATCCATTTGGTGACGAATGTGATTGATGACCACGCCTTCTCGGGGGGTAGGCTCTTCGCGGGAATGACGAAAAAAGACATTTTTAAGCTTGAATCATTATATGCATTCTTAAAGTTTTTATCGTGACATCATCCAAATCGCTTTCCAAGTAGGCTTGCCAATTTGCCACCTGATTCAGAAAAACAGGGCCAGCCCTTGCATGGCGGATTATCACCTTCCAAATTTTAGTCAATAGACTTACTGTATGGTGCCTGATTTGGCTTCATGACAACTAAGGGCCACGGAAAAAATAAAGTATCCAGGTTATGCGCAGGATAGTTGTTGGATTCAAGGCGCCAAATCAAGCGCATAGCAGGGCTATGTAACTGATTTGGCAACGCAGAATGCGGACTTATAGACCAGCAGAATTGGATGATTTATTCTTT
>JAUZRH010000154.1 GCA_030950555.1 Mariprofundus sp.
AGTCCGCATTCTGCGTTGCCACAGCGTTACTACTAAAGGCAGTAGGCTATCGCGCCCATTCAGGGCTTGCTTATGCGCTTGATTTGGCGCCTTGAATCCAACAACTATCCTGCGCATAACCTGGATACTTTATTCTTTCCGTGGCCCTAAGTCGGAAATCCACATCAAAAAGAACGCTCTCTCTTACACCAAAACCAATGGCTTCCCATCTCCAAGAGAAGTATGCGTTCCCACGCAGGAGCGTGGGAACGAGGATGGATTCCCACCCCACGCCTTCGCGGGGGCAGGCTCTCCACGGGAAGCAAGTGGCGGTGTTCCCGCTACGCGATAGGTTAGTTTTAGACTGCCCGAATCAATCAGACGCTCGCCCGTCATTTTTGAACGTGTTGGAGGCTATTCTGCAGGGCGTAGTGAATTTGAGGTGTTTTTGTGCTGGAAGTGCGTTAAGCTTGCGTAATAAGATGATGGTCAGTGGCTATAAGGGGTTTGTATGTCTAAAGGAATAGTAAAAATAATGCGTTATGCAGCAGGTGTCGTTCTGTTAGTGGTTCTTCTACTGCTTGCCGTGCCGTTCTTTGTTGATGTGAATAGCTATAAGGGTGAAATAGAGCAAACCGTTGAGGATGCGACAGGGCGTAAGCTTTCAATTGGCAAAATAAGTGCGTCTGTCTTTCCTTGGATTGGTGTTGAATTGGATAGTGTGATGCTGGCAAACCGCAAAGGTTTTTCTGATCACAAGTTGCTGAGTGTGAAAAAATTACATGTTAAACTAGCCTTGATGCCGCTGTTCAGCAAAGAGCTAAAAATAGAGAGGTTTGAGATTATTGAACCCAAGATATATCTGGAACGTCATAGTGATGGAGAGAATAATTGGAGTGATCTTATCTTGTCTAAACAAGCTAGTGGTCCGGCAGCAGAAGCCTCAAAGAATCAGGTTGAGGCTGAATCAAGTGGCGGCATAGCGCTGGCAGCTTTGCAAGCAGAGTCACTTCTGCTGAGTGGCGGAGAGCTGATTTGGATGGATGGAAAAGCCAAGCCGATAGCGCTAACGGAACTGAGTGTTGGACTGAATGATGTGCAGTTGAAAAGACCTGTTGCGATCAACGTTTCTGGCAAGCTTGATGGCAGTGGTTTTGATTTGGATTCGCATGTTGGCCCGATAGGGGATCTGGCGCAGCTAGATGTGATGAAACTACCCCTGCAAGGGGTTTTGAAAGTAGAACAGATTCGCCTGCAGCCCTATGCGAGCATGATCTCGGGCTGGCCTGTTGAACTAGGTCCTGTTGAAAAAGCAGCCGTGGGGTTGGTGCTTAACTTGGAGCAGCGTCCAGATGGTCTGCGGGTTAGTGAGGGAGTGTTTAAGCTGGCGTCGGCACATCAGCTGGAGCTTAAATGGAGAGTCGAAATGGCCGATGTTGGTATGTTAACGCTACCACGGCTTGCATTGGCAGTTGATGGAAAAGAGCTTATCGCTATGGATGGCACGCTAAAAGAGCTTGCTACCGCGCCCACATTTAAGCTGCACGTGAAGAGTCAGGCCATTGAGCGCCAGTGGTTAAGCTCTTTTGTGCCGGCATTAACCGAGATGTATGCAGCTCACCCTGCTCCTTGGAAACAGGTTTCATTGAACGGCCTATTTGCCGGCGATAGTAAGCATCTAGACATTCGTGATTGTCAGCTACTGCTCGATCAGGATGTGTTGAAAGCTACGGGTTCAGTGCTGTTTGCTGGGCCAGATATTCGCCTGCGTATCCAGGCTAAACAGCTTCATCTTGATCCATGGTTACCGCAAGCTAAAAAGGAGGAAGCTGCAGCATCGCCAGTCACCACTGATGATCCTACGGTGAAGGAAGCTGAAGTTGCCGTTGAGCCGGATCTACGCTTTCTCAAGCCTTGGCGAGTGACCACGCAAATCAAAATAGGTATGTTGAGTGTGCGTGGGCTTGAAATGGGCAACTTCGTGGTGGCCGTTGATGGCAGTAAAGGTCGCTTTAACCTCAATCCAATGCGTTTTAAGTTGGCTCAAGGGACGGTGAAAGAGCATGCGACACTGAATGTTGCGAGATATCCGGTGCGCTGGACAGAATCGGTGCATATGACGGGTGTGCAGGCAGGGCCGCTACTGCATACACTCGCTGGCATGGATCTGCTAACAGGGACGATGGATATGGATACCCGTATCAAGGCTACAGGGTTAACAGAGGCCGGCGTGAAGAGTCTAAATGGGCGCGGTAATGTTGCTTTTAGTGATGGAGCCTTGAAAGGCTACGATATTGCTGGTGCGATTAGAAAATTTACCAACCCGGGAGCTGCAAGTTCCGGCCCACAGCAGACAGACTTTACCAAACTTACCGGCAGTTTTAATATCATCAATGGCGTAGTGAAGAATAGAGATCTATTTATGGCTTCACCGTTATTGCGTGTTAGCGGTCATGGTGTGATAAACTTGGTTCAAAAATCACTAGATTACCATGTGAAACCGCGTGTTATCGGCTCACTGAAGGGACAAGGTGATCATGGCATGCGTAGGGGAATCTCGGTTCCTTTACACATTACAGGCCTATTTTCAGCCCCTGTTATACGACCAGAAATCAATGCTAAAAGCTTACTGGAAAATGCACCGGCACTGCTTGATAAGGCCAAGGTTGGCGGCGTGCTGGGAGGTTTGCTTGGTAAGAAAGGGACGAATCAAGGAGCTGCGCCGGTGAAACAGCTGTTAAAAGGTTTTGGATTTTAAGTCGCAATGCATACTTTTGAACACCTGCGTGTGAACCCGGAGCGACCACAGCTTAGGCAGATTCGTCGTGCTGCGGAGCTGCTGCGTCAGGGCCTGTTTGTGGCTGTGCCAACCGATACGACCTATGCATTGATGTGTCGTCCGGATGCGACGAATGCGGTGGCGGCCATAAAGCAGTTTAAAAAATTAAATGACAGCCACCTGTGGGCCGTTGCTTGTGCCGATCTGACGATGGCTTCAACCTGTGTACGGCTTGATAATGGCGCCCATCGCATTTTAAAACGCTGTCTGCCCGGCCCATACACCTTTATTCTACCAGCCAACGCCTCACTCCCACGTCGGATTTTTGCTAAACGCAAGGATGTCGGTGTGCGTATGCCAGACCATCCGATATGTCAGATGTTGTTGGAGGCGTGTGGTGACGTGCTGTTGACAACAACGCTCTCGCTACCCAATAGTGATGAGCCAGCCTATGATCCGGATGAGTTTATACCACACCTCAAACACCTTGGCTGCGTCATTCTTGATGGTGGTTGGGGAGGGCTTGTGCCGACGACAGTCGTTGATCTATGCGGTGATGAGGCGCTGATTTTGCGTGCAGGGGCAGGCGTTTGGCCAGCTTAGTCGCATGGTGAAAAATATTAAAGCTGACATATTCAGGTGGTATCATTACTCTCTGCCAAATACTAGGGATGAGGGTAATGATTGATGAAAATATTTTTGGAAAAATTATTGTGGAACTCGCGTTATTTAACGCTGCTTGCGGTATGGTCGTGCGTGGTGGGTATGGCACTGCTATTTATCTCATCGGCTCTGGACATGGGTCATCTGCTTATCGAGTTTGTGAATGTTGAGTTTCTTGGCCATGAATACGCTGACGGTGATTTTCATACAGCGGTTGTGAGTCATGTAATTACTGCGGTGGATGATTTTCTGTTGGCCATCGTGTTGCTGATCTTTGCACTTGGTGTCTATGAATTGCATATTGATAAGATAGAATTTGCTCGCGATAGTGATACTGCCGGAAAGTTGTTGCAGATCGAGTCACTGGATGATCTGAAAGACCGCTTGGGTAAAGTGATACTGATGATTCTGATTGTTGCCTTTTTCAAGAATGTTCTGCACGTTACTTTTGATGACCCATTGAATATTCTCTATATGGGCGCAGGGATTTTTCTTATCTCATTGGCACTCTATTTTGGCCATAAAGCGGGTAGTGATCATTGAATACGCTTGCCGTGGCACTGTTCTAAAGGATGCTTGTGATCAGAAGCTATAGTTTCTACAAAGTGATCAGTTGTAACTATTGACTAAGCAACTGTTTTTCAGACGCTTTCTGGATGTTAGTCTTTTCATCGCTACGGTGTTGGCGGTGGTAGAGCCGTATGTGGAATTCCTGCCGGATTGGTCTATGATGGTTATTTTGATCACATTTATGTTGTTATTTTTCACGCGTTGGTGGGTCGCTGAAAATCGCAATGCTTGGATAAAATCAAACTGGTTCGATCTAGTGTTAGTAGTGCTGCTCTCTTCCCCCCTTTTGCGCATGTTTGTGGCTTTAAGGGTGGCGCAGTTTATTCCCGCATTACGACTGGGCGTGCTACTGCGCAGTAATAGAAAAAGGTTACTGCGTCTAATGGTGCTTTCCGGGGACAGTTTACCGATAGCATTGTCGATGATGTTTGGCACGGTGTTTGTCTTTGGTACTGCACTGTATCTACTAGAGCATGGAATAAATCCGCAGTTTGGTGAATTTCAGGATGGCTTGTGGTGGGCATTTGTAACACTTACCACCGTTGGCTATGGAGATATCTATCCTGTTACAGCAGCAGGACGTGTGGTCGCTGTCATTACGATGATTTTTGGTATTATTGTCTATTCACTAGTGATTGCTAATATGACTGTTTTTCTCGAAAAAAGTGGCCGTGAGTATGCCTTGTCAAAAGATGTAGCAAGCAAAAAGAAAGAGAATAGTGAGATTACCTAAAAGGCTATCCGTGAATGAAAAACCTACTGTATTAAATCGTATATTGGCCGAATTTCGGACCACGCCCGCCCGTCATTCCCGAGGTTCTAATCGGGAATCCACATCAAATCAACCGCTCTCTCTTACACCAAAACCAATGGCGTCCCGTCTCCAAGAGAAGTATGCGTTCCCACGCAGGAGCGTGGGAACGAGGAAACGTCTTGCAGGAGTGAAGCCTCTGTCACTGGGGTGCGCGACAGATATTATAGTTTATATCTTTGGCATCCTTCATATTCCGGTTTACACATGAAGGCTTTTCTTCAGGCGGAAAAGGCTTCGCCAAATAGTCGATTCCCTCACCCCAACCCTCTCCCGGAGGGAGAGGGTGCAAGTGCCTCAGCGTGCAAATGCACTGTGACGTGAGCAATACCCTCTCCCTCAGGGAGAGGGCTTGGGTGAGGGGATCAAT
>JAUZRH010000155.1 GCA_030950555.1 Mariprofundus sp.
TTCGACAAGCTATCAGTATTGATAACGGTGTTATTCAAAAACCTGACATTCTATCGTTTCAACATCGAAGCTCAGATTATCCTCATGCATTCGTTAAAATGATGGCACAAGCGTAAAAAACATAACTCGGTTTCACAGCCACGTTTCTACTGATGCGCCGTGCAATGGAACATTGCTGTTTATAACGGTTTCTGGTTGGTCGTATAACCCATTGATATATTTGAAGGTATCTATGAATACGGTAACTCTGGCATATGCTGATAGGGCGAATTGTATAATATACCCCTCCTTATCAATTATACCAACGAGTATGGATTCATGATCTTTTTCAAAAATATCAATGGTTTATGAGGCCAACAGAATCCGTTATAAACAGGATACTTTATTCTTTCCGTGGCCCTTAGTTCGTAGTCATAATGCCTTGTAAAAAACACATCAAATGCATATTGTTTTGCAAATAGCGTATCGATGGAGATTTAGTATGCATACAGTGACTGTTTCGCCCAAATTTCAAATTGTTATTCCAAGCACGATACGCAGATCATTGGATATTCATTCCGGTGAAAAGCTGGAGGTCATCCCTTATCGTGGCCGCATTGAACTGGTCCCTGTTCGTGAAATGAAATCCATGCGAGGCTTTCTTCAAGGTATTGATACAACTATTGAAAGAGAAGGGGATCGAATATGAATGAGGCAAAAGGGGTCAGAGCCCTTTTGCCAAAAAAGAACAGTAAAAGGGCTCTGACCCCTTTTTGCGGCCGACTGATCAGGTGAATTGCGAAACGCAAGAGAGTGCCCTGGGGTACAAGGTGAATCGAGCTTGCGAGAGAGAGGGTGCCCTGGGGTATGAAGCAGTGGTGCGAGCAAAGAGCCTGCCCCCGGCTTGAACGGGGGAACAAGCAAGGGCGCAGCACTGTTTATAAATAATCTGGGTTAGTACTCCGGCGGCCGATTCCGTTGCTACCCCTGTTCAGGCTATTCCGATCCCTCCGGTTCAATGGCTTCGCCGGCAAAGCGATGAGCAACCAGGCTCTCCTGCTATATCCAAACAGAACCAGCGACCGCATCAATACCAGCTGACTTTCAAATAACTCAACAACCCAGCCCGGTCGCGTAAAGTGTCAAGAAATCAAACCCCAAGCTTACTCTTTACCAATGTTCAGCCAGTACCGCGTTCCCTTCAGTTGACCCGTTTTGGTGAGGGTTCCAAGATCAACCAGCCCCTGAAGATCCCTGCTTGCTGTTCTGCTAATCGCGTTGGTTATTTTGCAATAGTTGTCTGCAGACAAGCCACCTTTAAAGCCATCGATCCCCTCACTAAACATACGAAGCAGAGCCTTCTCTTGTCGCGCATTGATATGATCACGAACACGATCGAACAAGCGGCTCTTTTCAACGATAAACATGACAAGTTTTTGCGAGTGATCAACGGCATCCAGCGCCGTCTTTGCAAAATATAAAAGCCAGGAATCAATGGCTAAACGCTTCTGGTTCAGCTCAAGATGATCGTAATAATTTTTACGGGTATTCTCAATCGTGTGCGACAGCGCCAGAAGAGCAGGGCGACCAAGCGTTTGCGCCAGCGCCTTTTCACTCAACGCCCGGCCGATCCGACCATTGCCATCTTCAAAGGGATGGATTGATACAAAGTAGTAATGGGCGATGCCTGAGCGTGTCAATGGAGGTAGCGGGTTACTTCCACCCGGTGCGCTCTCATTGAACCACTGTACAAAAGCATCCATCTCTTTTGCCAGAAATTCCGCCGGTGGCGCTTCAAAATGAACTGTTTCATTGCCTTCATATCCGGAAACGATGCGCATCGGATTGATGCTTGTTCTGTATTTTCCGACATCCTTAATCAACCATGATCTCGCAACAACGCATTGATTCCACTTAAACATCATCTCATGGGTTAGCGGTTGAGCAAAGGTTTGGTAATTATCGACCATGAGTGCTGCTACACCCTTCTCTTTATCATTGGCTTGGTGGTCACTCTGTTGCGGCGCGAGCCCAAGCTGGCGAAGAAGTGACGATGCAACACTATCGCGATTCAGAGATTTACCTTCGATTTTGGAGCTCTTAAGCGCTTCATCACTCATCAGTTCAATCGTGAATTTTTCCTTTTCACCTTCAGTTATAATCGCGGATGCGCCAATAAGTTTTGAAGATTCAATTAAAAAAAGATTTTCCAGCTCTATGAGAGCTGATGCATCATAGCTGAATTCTGGCCAAGTCTTTTGTTTCCAATTCCAGTTCATAAGCCAAAGAATGAATGATGATGTCTTATAAATCAAATTTTATAAGACATATTAAAGCCTGAATATGTCCTATAAATCCTTCCTGTATAGAACTCTGAGATAAATGGGAGCCACTATTTATGCTGTTATGATCGTATAATGGCCGGTTATGATGGCATACAGCCACCGGGAATTAAAATGACTGAATAAATCACTAGAGCTCATTAAGCCGGCCCTGATCATATTGACCAATCCAGCCATCACTCTGCTTCTGCTATGATTATCGCTCGCGGCGGTATGCTGTGGCTATTGCATGGATGCATCAGGGAAGATGAGTTTGCCTCCCTCCAGTTCAGGTTTCAATGACCGATTTCAGCGCACTGTTATGGCAGCCTTTTTCCGCCCTCCGGCGGACGATTTTGATCACCTTGGTTCAAACAGTTCACCACCAAAGCGATGAGTAACCGGGCTCTCCTGCTCAACCAATCAGCAGCGACCGCATCAATCCATGCTGACTTTTGCCAGAGAACGTCACTTTTTATTTCAAATAGCTCAAAAAAGTGCATTTTATCATTAAGGTTGATGATGACACTGTTTTTCAGCTGTAGAGTACCGCCCTTGAACGGGGGAGCGCCTTAACCCATACCCCCGGAATCAAAAGCAAAATGGCACGGGTTATCTTTTTTTGTTGATAACGAACAATGAGAAGGCTCGATGTGACTTGTACCGTAGCCATGAACCAATGGGATTGAAACGCATCAAACGACTCCTTGAGATTAATGGAGTTGATTTTCAAACAGGGGAATCAAATGCATAAAACGACTTTCGACATGATGGCGCAAAAAAAATGCGAGAAGCGAACCCTGGCACTGGCACATACCAGGCACCGTTACTCGACGGTAAGCCGATTTACCAAAACTGGCGCTGTAGTGCGTGAGGCAAGCCCTGGTTGCATTAGCTGAAATAAATGTTGTGACACTTAAAGTGATAGAATAGTATCACTCTTATGAAGACAGAACTTGTAACCACATTAAAGCGTCAAGCTACGAAGATTTTAGCTGATCTTCATCTTACAAAAGAGCCTGTTCTAATTACTGAACATGGTAAGCCCTCCGCATATCTAGTGGATTTTCATGATTTCGATCTTATGCAAGATAGAATGCGCATTCTTGAAGGTATTGCTCGTGGTGAAAGAGCGGTATTTGAAAGACGGGTATTTACAGAAGCTGAAGCAGAAGAAAAAATGAGTAAATGGCTCAAATAATATGGACCGAGCCCGCGCTTAACGATTTAGATGAAATAGCTGAGTTCATTGCTTTAGACAAGCCTAGTGCGGCAAAGAAACTAGTAAAAGAAGTGTTTAAGTCTGTAAAGCGCCTGAAGAATTTCCCATATTCCGGGAAAATACCTGAAGAAATACCGAAAACTAACTATCGAGAAGTAGTTGTGGGTCCTTGCAGAGCTATCTACCGGGTAGAAAGTAATAAAGTATATATACTGTACGTTATGCGTAGCGAAAGAGAGCTGCGCGTATTTTTGCTAGAAGACAGAAATGATGAAATCAGCTAACAATCGCAAGCAATCGGATTTGTAGAGGGGACTTGATTTATTGACACCTCCTCACGATTACATGGGCTTTCCAGAGAGCTGGCTTTCAGATGCATTCTGGCACGGCGGTAATAGCTGACAGGATAAATATCCGAATGTTTAAATGCAGGACGCAAGATCCGGCCCTGATCATATTGATCCATCCAGCTATCACTCTGCTTCTGCTATGATTATCGCTCGCGGCGGTTATGCTGTGGCTATTGCATGGATGCATCAGGGAACAAGAGTTTGCCTCCCTCCAGTTCAGGTTTTAATGACCGATTACTGCGCCCTGTTATGGCAGCCTTTTTCCGCCCTCCGGCGGACGATTTTGATCACCTTGGTTCAAACACTTCACCGCCAAAGCGATGAGCGTCCTGGCTCTTCTGCTCTATCCAATCAGCAGCGACCGCATCAATCCATGCTGACTTTCAAACAACTCAACAACTCATGCCAGGCACCGTTTCAACAACTCATGCCAGCCACCGTTTCGTACGGTCGAGCACTACCTGGCAAAATATAGCGAAGAATTGGGACAAAATGGTTACGCGATCCTAAAAGGTAAACGTCTGAAATTACTCAAGGAATCTATTTAGAACAAGTTTGCTCCCGACATTGATGTCGGGAGCAAACTGATCCAGTTAGGAATGCTTGATTTCAGTACCAGTCTGGAAATTTCAATGTATCCGGTATCTGGCCTTGCTTCGCTGAACCGGGGTAGAGCGTTTTGATATGCCCGAGCGATGATATCGCTTGATGATAGTATTGTAATATCAAACAAGCATATCTATAGTCAGGGTTATCAACACCCGCCTCGCCTCTCTCTGAAGCGCATTTTTGGCGGGTTTTTTTATGTCTGAATTACAATCCTACGACAAGCCGGCAATAACCATTGATGAACAAATCATCCTGCTAATCAAGCGCGGTCTTTCTGTTCCGGATAAAGCAAGGGCTGCTCACTACCTACGTTATATCAGCTATTACCGACTTAGTATTTATACTAGAACTTTTCAGGTGACTGGCTCCGAAGACCATCAGTTTCAAGATAACGTGGCTTTTGACGATATCCTGAACCTCTACACTTTCGACACTAAACATCGTCATGTCGCCGTATTTTTGATTGAATTTTGGATATTTTTGTCAAAAATTTAAATTAAAATTTAATAACTGTGGATTAAGGTGCTATAGTTGGCAATAATTGTCATTTTTAAACTGGAGTGAAAAATAGATGTTGATTGAATTTAGTGTCGCCAATTTCCGTTCATTGCACGAAAAACAAACATTCACTCTTGCCAAAGCAGCCGGTAAAGAACTTCTTGATTCCAATACTTTCAATACGGAAGCATTCAATAGTTTTGAGCTATTACGTTCTGCTGTTGTTTATGGTGCTAATGCCAGTGGCAAGTCCAACTTCATTCGAGCATTGCAAACGATGAAGGATGTCGTCATTGAATCGGCAACTGGACAGCGTGGTGACACATTGCCCATTACACCTTTTCGTTTAAGCAGTGAGTCTACCCATGAGCCTAGTGAATTTGAGGCTACGTTCATCATTGATAAAGTTCGCTACCAATATGGTTTTTCTGCGACAGCAGAGCGTATTCATGACGAGTGGCTATTGGCATATCCAATGGGGCGTCCTCAGCGTTGGATTGATCGGTCCTGGAATGCTACAAGCCGGAGCTATGATTGGGCGTTAGGTGAAAAGCTCATTGGCGAAAAACAACTCTGGCAGAAATCTACTCGTGAAAATGCACTGTTTTTGTCGACTGCTGTGCAGCTTAACAGTGAACAGTTGCAGCCTGTTTATGATTGGTTCAGTAAAAACCTACATCTTAGCAATATAGGAGGATGGAGTTCTATTTTCAGTGCATCGCTATGCGAGAAAGATGAGAAAGCACAGGTTCTCGATTTTTTGCATGCAGCCGATTTGAACATCGAAGATATCATCATCAATAAGGAAGAGTTTGATGTCGATACGTTGCCTGATGAAATGCCGGAGCAAGTGAAAATAGAAGTTGCGCGTGAGATGAAAGGTAAACAGCTTTTGGAGATCAAAATAGTTCACAAGAGCGTAGAAGGTAATCTCATTACCTTTGATTTTAATGATGAATCCGATGGCACCAGGAAGCTATTTTCTTTTGCAGGGCCATGGATCGACACTCTTGCCAATGGCTATGTTCTTTTTATTGATGAGTTGCATGATAATTTGCATCCAAATTTGGTAAAATTCCTGGTTCAGCTGTTTCATAGCAGCGAAACGAATCCAAACAATGCTCAGCTGGTTTTTACAACTCATGATACATCCATCCTTAACCAGGATCTATTTCGAAGAGATCAAATCTGGTTCAGCGAGAAAGATCAGAATCAGGCCAGTAAAGTTTACCCACTGACCGATTTTAGTCCGCGCAAGGGAAGAGAGAATCTTGAGTTGGCTTACCTTTCGGGCCGTTATGGAGCTTTGCCTTATATCAGATCACTGAGGAAGCGCGCCTGATGGGATCAGATGACCTGTTTCACAAACGAAAAGCCATTAAGGCTACGCAATTGGCTCGTCGCAAGTCGTTGCGTGATCCCTATGCCAAAGTGTTGATTGTTTGTGAGGGGGAAAAGAGCGAACCCAATTACTTTAACGGCTTCAAAGATCACTATGGGCTGAATAGTGCCAACGTGGAAGTGTGTGGTGAGTGTAACTCAGACCCGTTGAGTATCGTACGATTTGCCATTGATCTCTATCGTAAAGAAAGAAACGCAGGTGACTCTTTCGATAGAGTTTACTGTGTCTTCGATAAGGATACGCATGCCAACTATCAATCGGCTCTCGACCAAATCAACAGAGCCGTGCCCAAAGAGACAATTTTTGCAATCACATCCGTCCCTTGTTTTGAATACTGGCTACTGCTTCATTTTCAATACACAACCAGGCCCTATGAGGCGCTGCCGGGCAATAGTGCAGGCAATCAGCTGTTAAGAGACCTTAAAGCAGTAATGCCGGATTACGAAAAAGGGAAGCAGAACATCTTTCCCGCGCTTCTGGATCAACTGGAGTTTGCCAAACACAATGCTGTTCGCGCTCTTGAGGCAGGCAAGTCCGGCCACACAGACAATCCAACGACTCATGTGCACAAGTTGGTTGAATATCTACAGAAGATTAAGGGCCACGGAAATTAATAAGTGTCCCAACACTGCGAAGGATAAGAGTTTGGATTCAAGGCGCAGCATTGGGCGCATAAGCAAGCCCTGAATGGGCGCGATAGGCTTCAGTTTCAAAAGAACACTGATGCTGCAACGCAGAAGGCGAGCTTTTAGACAAGCAGAATGGGATGATTATTTGTTTCCGTGGCCCTAAGGGGGCGTAATGAGTTCAAATATCAAAATTCCCAAGAACAATCGGTGTAGGGATCTTATTATTTAATTTTTACAAAAAAAGGGGAGTGGGCGACAGTTGGACCTTCAGCATTCCCAAAAGCATAAAGAAACCCATTGGAGCTTCCTTCGTTCTTTAAGCCCGTTACAATAAATGGGATGAACAAAAAAAGAAATGATTATGCCTTAGCCCGTGCTCCCAGAATCAAAAAAGAAAAATGACACGGGTTATCTTTTTTTGTTGATTACGAACAATGAGAATGCTCGATGTGACTTGTACCGCAGGCAATGAACCAATGGGATTGAAACGCACCAAACGACTCCTGAAGATTTAATGGAGTTGATTTTCAAACAGGGGAATCAAATGCTCAAAACGACTTTCGACATGATGCCGCGTAGAAAATACGCGAAACAAGCCCTGACCCCTGGCACGCAGCCCTCAAATGGAACTACTCATTGCCTGTAGTCAACTTGGATGATTTGCGCTGCACACTTCCTGGCCGAATAGTCGCCTCATACGCTGGTTGGTCAAACGACTGGATCAAGAGGTGCTACTGATCTGGTTCAAGGAAATGAAGTTAATGGGGCAGACTGTATATGATGCTTCAACGACAACCTGTGATGACTGCCGCAACGAATCTATGCTTCAGCCTTGGCCAGTTGTGCCTCTGTATAGTCCACATAGACCAGCATCACCGGCCGCATGCTGGTGCCGTTGATGCGAACAATCTCCCCTGCTAACCG
>JAUZRH010000156.1 GCA_030950555.1 Mariprofundus sp.
TCATTCCCGCGAAGGCGTGGGGCGGGAATCCATTCAAATGCGGGCATCCTTCACCAACCATAAAAAATAGTTAACGCTTTACGTTACCTCGCAACGGAAAGATATATCTTCATCTTCCGTAAGCCGGATGAATCATGGGCGTTTTTTATTGATCCCCTCACCCAAGCCCTCTCCCTGTGGGAGAGAGTATTGCTCACGTCACAGTGCATTGAGGCTCTTGCTCCCTCTCCCTCCGGGAGAGGGTTGGGGTGAGGGAATCAACTATTTGGCGAAGCCTTTTCCGCCTTAAGAAAAGCCTTAATGTGTAAACCGGAGTAACTACTCAGCACCCCACACAAAAACGGCTGTAACTGCTCAGGTCGCTCCTGATTTGTTCGAGTTCAAGGAAGAAATACGTAGTGTGCTCCTGCACTTGAGTATTTTTGACGCAGAAATCGGGCAAATCAGGGGATGACCTGAGTAGTTACACTCATTTATTAGTACGCTCACCAAAGTATCACTGTTTGCACACATAACAAGCTGATCAATCTGGCTGAGTTGTGCACTCTATAGCTAAGGAGAACATTATGTCCGTGCCATTGGCATACCTGGGCGTTATACTTATTTGGAGCACTACGCCTCTGGCTATTTTTTGGAGTAGCCAAGAGGTTGGTTTTGTCTTCGGTGTTACCAGTCGCATGCTGATTGGTCTATTTCTGGCTCTGATTGTGGCTGCTCTTATGGGTTCGGGGTTGATTTGGCATCGCCGTGCACGACTGGCATATATGGCCAGTGGTCTTGGTATCTACGGTGGCATGATCACTGTCTATTGGGCTGTGCAGTTTATTCCCACCGGTTGGGTTTCGGTACTCTTTGGTTTATCACCCATGATTACTTCTTCGATGGCCCGGTTGTGGCTAAAGGGTGAACCACTGACCCGCTCTCGTCTCTATGGCATGCTGTTAGGCTTTTCTGGACTGTTGATCATCTTTGGTTCTAGTTTTGATCTGCATACTCAGGGTGTCCTTGGTGTGCTGGCTATGTTGGTTTCAGTAACGATTCATTGCGCTAGTGCTGTATGGATTAAACGTCTCAATCCGCAGGTTCCGGCAATTGTTCAAACTAGCGGTGGTCTGCTCTTTGCTGCGCCTCTATTTCTGCTCACTTGGCTGCTGACGGGTGAAGCACTACCGGAGGAGCTATCTACGCGCACGATGGGTGCAATCGGCTATTTGGCTTTGTTGGGCTCGGTAGCGGGTTTTGCTCTTTATTATTATGTGTTAAGCAAAGTAGATGCAACCCAGGTAGCGCTGCTGACGCTAGTGACACCAGTCTGTGCGCTGGCTCTTGGCCATATTCTCAACCATGAGCCAATAAGCGTGGAGATTATTGCTGGATCCCTGCTGATTCTCTCAGGCCTTGCGACCTTTGAATTAAGCGGCAATGGCGAACGCATAAGAGCCCGCTTCCTGCGCTATTGAAGGAGTGTGAACAAAAGAGAATGGAATACGCTTACTTCCCAATAACACTTCTCCCACCCAGTATGCAGCGATGCTTAGCTACCAACACTCCTACCATGCCGGCAATCACGCCGATGTATTGAAACATGTTATTCTCGGCGATGTCGTTGCAGGTATGTTCAATAAAGATAAACCGCTGTTCATGCTGGATGCCTTTGCCAGTCGCGGTATCTACGACCTGAATTCGGACGAGGCTTTGAAAAATCGAGAATTTGATACGGGAGTGGGTAAATTATGGGCTCTCCGTCATCAGCAGCATCCGGCAGGCATTAAACGCTGGTTTGAACTGATTGCATCAGAAAATAGTGATGGTTCATTTATCCGCTTTCCCGGCTCTACAGCTCTACTGCATTCAATGGCAAGAGCGGGCGACCGGCTGGTAGCGTGTGACTTGCACCCGCAGGAGTTCGATGCCTTACGTCTGTCTTTCCAGGCCAGTCGTCGGTTTAGTCTACTAAAACGAGATGCTTTTGAAGCCTTAAAGGGACTATTGCCGGCCAAAGAGAAAAGAGGCATTGTTTTTCTTGATCCCTCTTATGAGCTGAAGGGTGAGTATCGTCAGATAGCCAAAGCAGTGGCGGCGGCTTATCACCGTTTTGCTACGGGTGTGTACGTTATTTGGTATCCGTTGCTACCGGCACAAAGGCATCTGGACCTGTTTAACGAGCTAAAGCGTTCCGGTATCCGCAAAATATTGCGCGTGGAACTAGACTGTGCAGAGAGTTTTCCTGATATGCAGATGTATGGCTCTGGCATGCTGATTATTAATCCACCCTGGCATGCTCATCAGCCGATGAAATTATCACTCGAATGGATTCACAAAACAGTGACTGATGGAAAAGGCATCAAGCAATTCGACTGGCTGGTTCCGGAGTGAATATATAGTTAGGCCCAGTAACCGGTGCGCTTCTCTTCTACATTATCCGTAAGTTTCTGCCATTTATACTGATCGATGGCCACTTGCGCTCTTGAAAAATCTTGTAAAGAGGCGATTCCTGCCGCTACCTGTTTGTCATTAGCCTCCATAGCTATAGGAGCGGCCTTTGGTTCACTGGCCCCTTGCTGAACTCGTGCTGGATACTGCGAGGGGAGGTCGGTTGAGGACCTAGCTACATGATTCGTCGCAATCGGTGCAACAGCTTGCCTGACTGGCATGGTTACCTCTTGCTTTGGCTGAGGATTTATTGCGGCTATCATATGTTCGCCTATATCTTTACCCGTCGTTGAATCAACAAATACATTGGCAATAGATGCGACTAAACTGGATACTAGGCTGCCTACGGCTCCGCCATAGAGAGTATCCCCAGCGATTTGAGCGGCGTAACCCATCTCATCACCGGTTATTTTTCTATAAATAGTAGAGATGACAGGGATGTGTTGGAGTGGATTAATAATATCCAGTATGTCACGGAAGCTGAAAGATTTTGACTCCCATGTAGCTGACGACTTTCCCGTTTGTCTTGCAGGCGTTATAACGGGCTCAAGGCTCGGGGCCTTGGTGGTGGCCACTCGCTGCAGAGAAGATTTAGCAGAGGAGAATGGCGGAGAAGAATTGGAAATTACTTGCATGATTGTTTCTGAGCATATATTGAGCCAGAATAAAGACTAATAAAATTCATGCTTTATATGAATCTATATCTCAAATAGGGAATAATATTCCGGCGATTGAGAAATTTCTTCTCTTTAGAACGGCATCCTTCATATTCCAGCTTACACATTAAGGCTTTTCTTAAGACAGAAAAGGCTTTGCCAAATAGTCGACTCCCTTACCCCAACCCTCTCCCGGAGGAGAGGGGGCAAGAGCCTTAGTGTGCAAATGGACTGTGACGCGAGCAATACCCTCTCCCTCAGGGAGAGGGCTTGGGTGAGGGGATCAATGAAAACGCCCATTATTCATCCGGCCGACGGAAGATAAAGAGGTATCTTTCAGCTGTGAGGTAACGTAGAGCGTCAACCATTTTTTATAGCTGGTGAAGGATGCCCCTGGTTACATATAAAGCTCAGCGATCTTCCTATCTATTAAGAGATGAAGACGGGAAAAGGATCATAATCAAAGTGAAACCAGTATTGGCATTGTTGGTGCGCGATATCATCGCCCCTTTGCGTGCAATTTTTACTCTGGTGCGCGGCAAACAAAATTACCATACTTGCGGTTAAGGTGAACTTGCGGTAGCAAGCTCCCTTCATAACATGAGAGGAGGTATTATTATATGAAAAAATTATTGATGGTTGCAGTGGCTGCCACGATTGGAATGGGTTCTGTATCTACAGCCGCAACTGCTGGTGGCTTTAATGTTAAAAAATGTAAGGCTTGCCATGCTGTCAGCAAGCATAAGATGGGGCCAACTTGGAGCGACGTAGCGGCAGCGTATGGCGATGAAGCTACGCTGGCTGCAGTTTTTAAAGGTGGCTTTAAAGTTGAAGACCGCAAGCTTGCTAATGAAAATTCAAAGTGGAAAAAGAAGGCCAAGCTGATGACCGGACAGTATAAGAAATCAATCCGTGGGCATGAAGAGGAAGCTGCTCAGGCGCTGTTTGCAGCTGTTAAAAGAGGCAAGATTTAAAGATCGTTTCACCAGTTTAGATGTAAATCAAAGGCGGCCTTCGGGTCGCCTTTTTTTGTGCCCGATGAGGAGCATCCTTCATTTTCCGGTTTACACATGAAGGCTTTTCTTAAGACGGAAAAGGCTTCGCCAAATAGTCGATTCCCTCACCCCAACCCTCTCCCGGAGGTAGAGGGTGCAAGAGCCTCAGCTTGCAAATGCACTGTGACGTGAGTAAGCCCTCTCCCTCAGGGAGAGGGCTTGGGTGAGTGGGTCAATAAAAAAACGTCCATGATTAAAACGGCTTACGGAAGATGAAGAGATATCTTTCAGCTGCTAGGTAACGTAAAGCGTTAACTATTTTTTATAGTTGGTGAAGGATGCCCGATGAGGCTTCTCTTTTAAGGCAGGACACAATGGTTACATTAGGGCCGCGGAAAGAATAAATCATCCACGTGCTGGTCTATAAGTCCGCATTCTGCGTTGCCACAGCGTTTCTACTAAAGGCAGTAGTCTATCGCACCCATTCAGGGCTTGCTTATGCGCTTGATTTGGCGCCTTGAATCCAACAACTATCCGGAGCATAATCTGGATACTTTATTCTTTCCGTGGCCCTTACATCAGGATCTCATGCGTAGAGGAAGGTATTGTTACAGCCAAAAAGCGGGACAAAGAGAGGGCCATTAAGCCGCTTGTTGAATAAAAAATAATATAATCAAAGGCATCACGTAATATTTGTACTTGCAGGAGCCAATTGCAAAACTCTGGGTGGATGAGCGGCAATCCCACTTTGAGTCCATTTTTGAGGTGGAATGAGGTGCATGGTGGTTCCATGGAGCAAACAACAGCGCGGGTTGGGCCAAAGTGGGGCCGCCGATCGCCGCT
>JAUZRH010000157.1 GCA_030950555.1 Mariprofundus sp.
ACTCTGTGGCAACGCAGAATGCGGACTTATAGACCAGCACGTGGATGATTTATTCTTTCCGCGGCCCTTACTGCTCTATTTCATCGTTCCGACGCAAACAGGAACAAGGATAACCCCCTCAGGAGCCTGTTCGAGCATAGAGACATCGGCTTCCCTTTTAAGACGGGACAACAATGATTACAACAATTTACGTCATGATTGAGGTGCGCGGAACAAGCCGTCTCTTTGCTCGTTATTCCCGTGGAGAACCTGCCCTCGCGAAGGCGTGGGGCGGGAATCCATCCTCGTTTCCAGGCTCCTGCGTGGGAACGTATAGCAGAGCGTTTGTTTGATGTGGATTCCCGCCTTCGCGGGAATGACGGGCGGGTGTCTGATTGATTCGGGTAGTCTAAAACTAAACCTATCGCGTAGCGGGAACGCCGCCACTTGCTTCCCGTGGAGAACCCGCCCCCGCGAAGGCGTGGGGCGGGAATCCATCCTCGTTCCCACGCTCCAGCGTGGGAACGTATAGCAGAGCGTTTGGTTGATATGGATTCCCGATTCAACCCTCGGGAATAACGGTCTCTTGCCGTGAAATGACGGCAAGGGCAGGGAGTCTCTCACTCGTTATGGCCGTCAGGCTTAGGTCGGGAGACTATGGGGATTGAGGTCAAACAGCTTGTTGAATACAAAATACTATAACCGAAAGCATCTCGTAATTTTTATCATTGCAGGTGTCCCGTCTTAAAAGGGAAGCCTGAAACTAGAATGCTTTTGTTTGAGTGGAAGAGGCCGTCCTTGACATTAAATCTTATGATGAGGTAAGTTGCAGCTGTTTTTCTCAGTGATAGATAAGAGATGGAGGGTAAGTGGGACTTTTCTCGGGTAAGTCTGGAAAGATGGTTGGGGTTGATATTAGCTCCACTGGAATTAAATTAGTAGAGCTTGCGCGTAGGCGCACGGGCTTCGAATTAACTGCGATGGCAATGATGCCATTACCACGCGATGCGATTGTTGAGAATACAATTGTGGACTCTGCTGCTGTTATCCAGACGTTGATTGAAACTGTGGCTCAGGCAGGCATAAGTAATAAAAATGTGGTTTTATCCATGTCTGGTAATGTTGTTATTATTAAAGTGATTACTTTGCCGCTATCAACAGAATTTGAACTGGAGCCGCTGATTGAGTTGGAAGCAGACCAGCATGTGCCTTTTGAAGTTGACGATGTGTTTTTAGATTTTTCTATTCAAGGTATGAATGCGGATGATCCTGAAATGATGGATGTGGTGCTGGTAGCATGCAAACGTGAAGCGGTTGAAGACTATCAAATGGTTTTGAATGAGGCTGGTTTGCAGGCTAAATGCATGGACTGTACTGTATTTGCAATTGAAAATGCTGCGGAAATAAGCTCTCAACATGATGTGCCTATTGTTGGGGATGCGTTGCCGCCGGATGGCGATGCGGAAGTGCATGCGCTAGTAAATATTGGTGCCAATATGATGAATATTAATGTGTTGATCAATGGTCGAATGGCCTTTGTGCGTGATCAGTTTTTTGGTGGCCAAAATTTAACTGAAGAAATTCAACGAGAGCATGAGCTGAGTCATCAGGAAGCAGAAACCATGAAGATTGAACGCTTTTCAGAAGTTAATCCAGATGCCTTAGAACGTTTTTATGGTGGTATTACCTCTGAGCTTATTCGTTCTTTGGATTTTTATTCGGCGAGTAAAGCCGAATTTCCAGTGCGTAAAATTTTACTCTCGGGTGGTAGCTCACTTATTCCAGGTATTGCCACTGAAATTGAGCAGAGACTTGGTATTGAGAGTGTTGTTGTGAATCCCATGGAAAATATCATGATAGATGCCAATAAATTTGATGTGGCTCACTTGCAGCGCATTGGTCCGATGTTAATGGTTCCTGTTGGACTGGCACTACGGAATTTTGATACATGATCCGCATTAACTTAATCCCCTACCGTGTTGCTCACCGTCAGCAGCAAATTTTCCAGCATGTAGCTATTTTTATCGGGGTTGTGATTGCCACGGCGTTGCTAACTTTTGCTGTACATGCTTTTTTCTCAACAGGGTTGACCGACCTTAAGAATGAGACCGTAAAGATTGAACAGCAAAATCGAACGTTAAAGAAAAAAATTGGTAAGATTAAAAATCTGGATAAATTGCGCGCCAATGTTGTAGCAAAATTGAAAATTGTAGATCGTTTGCAAGAGGGACGATTTCATTCTTTAAAAACATTGCATAAGGTTTCAGTACTGATTCCTAAAAATGTCTGGGTGGCAAAAATTAAAGAGCAGAAGGGTGACTTGTTACTCTCGGGTTTCGCTGAAAATAATAAGGCGGTAGCTGTCTTTATGCGACGCTTGGATCAATCAGAACTGTTTACCAATGTGCGGCTGGATGTGATTAGTCGAGTGACAATTAATACACTTCCATTACGTCGGTTTAAACTAAAAATGACACGTGTCGATGTGGTTGCTAGTTCGACTAAGGTGGGTCACTGATGTTTGAATCTATGAAGCAACCGATGTATGAGTCTTTAAGACAACTGCTACCGCTTCCCCTATATCATAAAATAGCAGCTCTTATTGTGATTATTATCGTCATTATTGGCGTTTATATATCGCTGGTATGGATGCCTTTGCAGGATGAAATAGCGCAACAACAAGCGCAATTAGAAGTGCAAAAAGCACTGCTGGTTAAAAATAAAAGCCTGGCTGATAATCTGCCGCGTAAGCAGAAAGAGTATGCTGAGTTAGAGAAGCAGCTTAAAGTGGCTTTGAACATGTTGCCTAAAAAGTCACAAATCCCCGATTTGCTTGAGAATGTTTCGTGGGCCGGTAAAGATTCTGGTTTAGGCTTTACAACATTTAAACCTGAAAGTGAAGTGATTAGACAGATTTATGCGGAAGTACCCGTTAGTTTTAAAGTGTCCGGTACATTTCGCCAATTGTTAACCTTTTTGAAACGTGTTGGTGAAATGCCCCGTATTGTCGATGTGCAACAGCTACAGCTTACAGGCGGTAAAAATGGTGGTGCGCTGATAGTTGAAGGTAAGGCTGTGACTTATCGTTTTGTTGAAGGTAAGTCAAAAAGGAACAGGTAATAGAACGTTATGTGTGATGTCGTGGTTCAGGAGATAGGAATGAAATCAACAGTGAGGCATCTATGTTATGCCGTGGTTACCATGTTTATGTGTTTACTGTCACCAGCAGTACATGCTGCCACCATTCAGGCAATGAATTTATTGCTCGAAGGTGGTAATGAAAACCTGCATGTATCAATAGATGAAGCGGTTGCTTACCAAGTATTTAATCTGGAGGGGCCATCTCGGCTGGTGATTCAGTTTCCAGCAACCACTCTGGCCCCAGAGGTTATATTGCTCAAGGGTAAGAATGCTGTCGATCAGATTGTGCCAACAGCAGATAGTGATGGCGCACGTGTTGAAGTAACTCTAACTGCCGGTAGCACTTATCAGATAACCGAGAAGGGTAATGATCTATTACTCTCGTTTAAACCCAAGCTTCAGCCAGCTCAGACAGTTGTAGGGGCGGTGATTCATGATATCGAAGTACGTGATCAGGGCAAAGTGACGGAGCTGATTTTGCGTGGTGAACATATGGATGCCAACCATAATGCCTTGGTGAG
>JAUZRH010000158.1 GCA_030950555.1 Mariprofundus sp.
GAGGAGGAATCGATACCAAATCATGCACATGATCTGTATCGACCACTCCAGACAATATCTCCTCACTCAAATCTAATACGTCATGCTAAAAGCTGCCAGCTGAAGCTGGGGGTTTTACCCCACCCAAGCGGGGACAATAAATTTTTAAACATCTTGTTTAAACGGAATAAAACGATTGCGCCCCTGCTCTTTGGCAAGGTAGACACATTGATCACTTTGGGTGATTAACATTTCAGGGTTCTGTTTTCGTCCGGGTGTCATGCACACGCCGCCTACGCTTATTGTCACCACGTCCGATGCGGCTGAATAAGCGTGCGGGATTTTGGCATCTCTTAAAGCCTGGACAGCCGCTTCACCTATTTCACACATGCCCTGATGATCTGTATCCGGCAAAATAAAAGCAAACTCTTCACCACCATATCGAAAGAGCAGATCAGCTGAGCAATGCGTGACCATTTTCAGTGCATTAGCCACCTGTTTCAGACAGCTATCACCCTCTAAGTGACCATAATTATCATTATAAGGTTTAAAGAAATCAACATCGATAAACAACAGCGAGATAGGTGAGTTGTTACGCCGGCCGTGCAGCCACTGTTGCTGCAGATATTCCAAAAAATATCGTTTATTGTAAATACCGGTAAGGCCATCACACTTATTTAAGTGTGCGAGTTTTTCATTCGCCTTTTCCAGCGCCACTGAATTTTCAAGAGCAACGCGCCGTTGATCAGCCATGCGCATCATCGCTTTTATTTTTGCATGCAATACAATGTCACTAATGGGCTTGGCCAGATAGTCATCACCGCCAGCCTCAATACCCTCCACAATATCTTCATCCCGTATCAAACCACTTAGAAAAATAATAGGCACCAACAGAGCCCACTCTTCATGCATCGCACGCAAGCGGCGAGCCACCTCATAACCATCAATGCCGGGCATCGTCACATCAAGCAGTATCAGATCAGGGCGTTCAATGTGAAATATTTCTAAGGCTTGATCACCATTCATTGCAGAGACATGCTCAAAACCCATGTTTGCAACATAAGAACAAAGCATCGCCTGATATGTTCGTGAATCATCAACAACAAGTATTTTCAAACCGTACACCCCCGCAAGAAGAACCTATTAGAACTGAATGATTAATTAAATCAACAACTATTTTACGGTTCTTTCAAATCCTTGCCTCTAAATCATCAACCTACTGCAAACTAAGGGCCGCGGAAAGAATAAATCATCCACGTGCTGGTTTATAAGTCCGCATTCTGCGTTGCCACAGAGTTACTACTAAAGGCAGTAGGCTATCGCGCCCATTCAGGGCTTGCTTATGCGCTTGATTTGGCGCCTTGAATCCAACTTCTATCCTGCGCATAACCTGGATACTTTATTCTTTCCGTGGCCCTTAGTTGGGAATGACGTACAATCAATACTTGAATCACTATAGCGTTCTCCCCCCCCCATAACCGTTAAGAATTTGCATTCAAGCAAGCAAGCAGTCCCCATGGAAATAATGAGTAGAGCCATTTGCTACACGATAGTGATACTTTCTACAAAAAAATAAGGCAAAAATTCACCGTATGAGTATGCTGCGGGCTTTAAATATTCAGACTACTTAGCGGAAGTGCCATTATGCATAATAGTAATACTAAAAACAGTGAAAGCTCTCCGCCCCACGTGTGGCATCAGTTAATCAATTTAAAATTGGCCGCACTGGGCATGCCTACTTGCCAGCTTGATGAGGGTGACTACTCTTATTTGGAAATAGCCGACAGCCTTCTGAAGCGTTATGCACGGCAAAGACGCTTATTGTCCGCCTATCGCTGCCCGGCAGATCAACGCATCCAGAATTTCTTAAACAGCTACTTGGCCGAAAATGATGTTGATCAATCTATCGAGCTTCCTGGCACAACATTTATCGTCGACAAGCCAGGCATGGCACGCGAAGTCTCTTTACCGCTGAACGGCAATTATTTTCACTCAGATTTAGTTGACTCCTATCGGCTGATACAAGGTGTTTTGCACAACCCTAAAAATGATCGGCGAACCACCAAGGGAGTGTTTCATATTGCTGCAGGTGGGCTTCCTGTGCCGGCAGATAAATGTGAAGTGCCTGTCACAGTTTTTGCCGCACTATTGAAAGAGGCGCTTGATCCACCTAAAAGCCTTCTAGAATTACCTGCAACGAGTGAAGAATCGGAAAAAGCAGAACTATGGGTTTCACTGCTCATGCGACCCACTGTGCGCCCTGAAGTCGCAGGCGTTCTACCTGAAAAGAGTCTGGAAATACGCATGTTTGCCCCTGGAGGGTTAGTATCCAATCTGGATTTTGTCGAATCTATTTTTGATAATGCTGGTGATCCATTTCTACCAGAAAATGATGCCGCCTTAGATATCGAACACTGGACTGGCCAGAGCGGCTGCATTATTTTAGCTCCCCACCTGACAGGCTTGAATAAAAAAGAGCTGGGCCTACCTTATATTGATGAGGCCAGTGAACGTCAACGCCGTGATGGCATGTATTGGCAACATGAGGATGAATTATACAACGATGGTAATGCTTTCAAATTGGTATGCCGGGATATGCGCGGTGTGATTGTCACCATTATTGCGGACAACTATTTTGGCTACAGTAAAAAAGAGGTAAAGTCCCATATTAGTTACTCCGCCAACCTATTTGGTGGTTGTGAAGAGGAGCATGCAGGCGGAGCACTGGCCTTTCCTCGTTATAACTTAGGCGAAGTTTATATTCCGCACAAAAGCTATATGCTTAATAACCATACATTTAGTGATTTATGCCAGCGACTAACGGGTAATATTGACCTTAAACCGGAAGGTTATGCGATAGACAAACGCTATCCGGACATCATCTATTTACCCGAAAATGCAAAAATAAATATGCATAACCTACAAGTAAGTTGGCAGGCAAAGAGCAGCACATCAGAAATTAAACTATGCGTCAATCATACCTATATCTACCCTAGTGGCTTCAGGGTTGATATGGAACGCCACCCACATGCTCCTAGTTGGCGTTTAATTGGCACCTTGGGTGATGGCATCTTCTGTCATAAACCCAGCACGGTCTCTGGCGGTGGTAAATCAGAGATATCCAAATCTATTGCGGGTGCTGTCATCTCAGGTTCCACCTATGTGGAAGATTTTGAGCAGGACCTCACGCTAGTCAGGGCTATTTTTGAGCGTGATTACTCTGATCGTTTCAGCGATATAGGTGAACGAGAGGTAGACAACCGAAGCCTCTTAAGTCGCGAGCGGAGCCTTGGCTCTGTTATTAAATTATTAACCCCCTCCACGGATGATTATACCAGCGCATACAACCAGTGGCTGGAGTCAATCCCCCATCATATTTTGGCTATCGCCTTTATGATCAAACGCTTTTACCGTAGTGAATGGGGAGCCGATTGGCATCAATATTTTTCTGTTGATACAGTCAATGGAAACCCTGGCCATGAGTTGAGATATAAGGGCCGCAAGTTGAGCTCTAGCTATCTACGTGTGGGCTTTAGTGAAGATGGTAATTGGCGCCTGTTTAAATTACGTCAAGATTATATTCCTTCCGATAAACTACAACTCGAGGATGACATCACCGCCTCAACGGTCATCCCTAGTAAGGATCTTAGCGGCCTTAACAGTGACTTTGACCACCCTTGCGTTAAATTGGTCGACAACTGTGAGAAAAGACTTTTTCAACGTCCCGATGAAGCCATTCACCGCGGTGCCGATATTCAAACGGAACTCGACCTCTCTGATGGCAATAACTTCATCTCTAACTTTGCCCCTTTAACCAACAAGGATGCCCGAGAACTGCTTGATGATGTGATGAATTTTGAGTCCTTCACCCCCCCTATGCAGCAGTTAATTCAAAGAGCCGCCAAGATGGAAGATGGTCTCTATTTCGTCTCTTCCGCACACCCACGCATTGTCAATAATAAGCCAAGCCTGAATGTGCGTTACCTGCAAGATAGGGCCGATCTTATCAATCCTCGATCCAGCTATATGACAGAAACCAGCAGCCGCCTCAAACGTGGCCTAGCACCAGAACAGCCTGTATTTTTCCCGGTAAATGCTGTCTTAACAGGGCGCAGGAACAATCCACCTGAAGCCGGCATTCGATCTCTGGCTGTGTATAACCCCATTCACTTTCAAGAACTGCCCGAACTATTTATGGAGTTTATATGTAGCTTAACAGGCAAGTCACCCTCGACCACAGGCGCTGGGTCAGAGGGCGCCCTGACTAAGGGGCCATTCAATGCGATCTCAGCTACAGCTGATCTGAACAATGCACTTGTCTCTTTTATCCTATGTGGTTATGACGGCTTTTCCTCAGCCGCCGGTCATATCGGTGCACAACGACGGATTGATCACGATATCAGTATGTTAATGCCTGAAATTTGGTGTCGGCTGCCTGTCGCGTATCAGCATCCTGACCATATGATTCAAGAGGGATATCTTGAAAAAATGGAAGATTTTGAACACGATGGAAAAACCGTTCTGGCCAGCCGTTTAGGCTACCGAATGACAGAGCGCTTTGTACATGACCACTTTGGTAAGTTGTTCGACACCCCCATGGCTGTGTTTGATGAAGCGATGCTCAAGCCTGAGACCCAATCTATGGAACATTTTGTGGATGGAATCAACAATATCTGTGAAGCACACCAACATGTTGCGCTTGATTATTTTACTGATGGTTCAATAAAAAATGCATGTCCACCACTTGAAGCCCTACTCCATATCATGGCTTATGGCAGCTATAAAGGTTGCACTGTTGACGATCCATCTATTCGTCAGTTATTCAGTCGTGATGATCTAATGCACAGCGACTGGTATCAGGAGCGCCTGTCGATCAAGCAGTCTCGCGATCAACAGCTATGGCTTTCACATCGAGAATATCTCAAAAGCCAGCTGACAGAACTTGATGAGGATGAACCTGAACGCCGTTCTCACCTTGAAGAACGCCTCACCAAAGCCGACGCCATGATAGAACGAGTATCGGGACAAGCATATCTGGATCGTTTGCAAGGAACACTTGGGGCTGACTGGATTGATCGCAGTTAAAGGCTCAATAGCGAGCTGTGCCGTGACTTGGGGGGCTGTGTGATATCAGAGGACAGTTTACTTAGGGGCCAAGGAAAGAATAGAAGTATCATCGCTGTAGAGTCTTTCACCGCAGAGTGCGCAGAGGAACGCAGAAGAAAGACAGGAGATAATACAGAACTTTAGGGTATCCTTCATTTTCCGTTTACACATGAAGGCTTGCCTTAAGACGGAAAAGGCTTCGCCAAATAGTTGATGCATTGGAAGATCAAGAGACATCTTTCAGCTGTGAGGTAACGTAAGGACCACGGAAAGAATAAAGTATCCAGATTATGCGCAGGATAGTAGTTGGATTCAAGGCGCCAAATCAAGCGCATAAGCAAGCCCTGAATGGGCGCGATAGCCTACTGCCTTTAGTAGTAACTCTGTGGCAACGCAGCATGCGGACTTATAGACCAGCACGTGGATGAT
>JAUZRH010000159.1 GCA_030950555.1 Mariprofundus sp.
AATTGGCTCTTATGATAATGATTTTCTTCGTGCTCTTCGTGACTCTGTGGTGGAAAGTCTTTGACTGTTTTATGGATGTCGTGAAAAGTCGAAGTTGTGGCTTTATTTGCGTATGAACATAAACTAGCTGAGTTCAAGCACCTCCTTCGACCTTCTACAACAAAACTGGAACAGCGGGTGAAAGCCATCCGCAGAGCTGATTCGGAAGGTCTCTTTATCAGTGGCTCATCTCTTCCAGAAACTCAAACCTTGGAACCTCTTTTCCATTAAGCAGCTTCATATCGTAAAACATCTCGATAGGCCTTACCCATAGCTTCTTTTCTCCATATAAAGGACGATAAACAACGACTGTTTCCGAGCTTTCTGAATGCTGGGCTGTACTTATCACCTCATATTCACCACCTTTGAAATGTCTGTACTTCCCCGCTCTTATTTCTCTCACTGCTTTTTTCTCCTATGCTTTCGCCTGGATTGCTCATGGATGGTTGAGCTATTGAGACGAATGCTAAAGGTTTGTGATCATAACGACAGAAGGGAGGGCAAATGCTACGTGTGCATCCAAGTGATAGTGCGATATTGGCGGATCATGGTTTGAATTTGCAGGCCGTCTTTGACCTTGTTACCCTACCAGCACACATAGTTGCGCAGCTTGAGGCTGTAGAAGCTACCAAAGCTTATCGTCAGTTACTAGTTTTTGGTCATGGTGGCCGCCGTTTTTGGCAGGCACTCTCAGCGACAAAGAGTATGGATGCTGACAACCCGGTTGACCGCTTCTCGATCAACACCATCAACAGCTTTTTTAGCGAAGAGAATCCAGAAAATAGCTATAGAGTGATTTTTCCCGAGCACCACGGCATCGTACCTCTGCAGCAGCTTGGGAAGCTTGCGGGATGGCATCATGATTCACCTTTTTTGTTGGGTCTAAATAGTGTGTGGGGTTCCTGGTTCGCTTATCGAGCGGTGGTTTTGGCCGATACAGCATTTGCGCTTACGCAGCCTTTGCCGGCCATTTCTCCATGCGAAGTTTGTGTGAGTCGAGCCTGCCTGTCAGCTTGCCCTGCTGTCATCTTCCCTTGTTCTGAGATAACCCTTGCAGCTTGTATCAAAGAGCGCCTTCAAGAGAGTTCATGCTGCGCCCATCGTTGCCTGGCGCGCATGGCCTGTCCGGTGATGGCCGAACAGCGTTATGGCGATCAGCAGATGGCTTATCACTATGGTTGTTCATTAGAGACAATTCGGCACCACAGAGGGATGAGTTAGACTATGTCGTAAAATGTTAAAAAGAGTGTTTAGTGCGGCCGAACCAAAAGGGGTCAGAGCCCTTTAAGTTAAAGGGCTCTGACCCCTTTTGTGCTTTTATGTTTGTGGTGAAAACTCTTTTCAACAGTAAGCTGCGACATAGCCATTCGTTAAGCTCCAGCTAGTCTGATTGGGAAGAGGGATCTCAAACTTGAATCACGATATGTCAGATAAAAGAGTGAATGGATGCAGTGGAGGCTGAATGGGAATTGTACTGATTTTGGGTGGGGCTCGCAGTGGCAAAAGTAGTCGGGCTGAAGTGATTGCCAAGGCGTGGCATAGCAAGCCTTACTATATTGCAACGGCGCCACTGATTGATGATGATCCCGAGTGGTTGGCGCGCATTGAGCACCATAGACGCCAGCGAGGGGAGCTGTGGAAACTAATCGAAGAAGAGCTGGCGTTAGCCGCGGTGTTGCAGAACAGTGCCACCACAGGCCAAGTGGTATTGGTTGACTGTATGACGTTGTGGTTATCAAACCTGCTTTTTGCCGAACGGAATATGGGTGATGCAGTGGAGCAGTTGTGTGCGCTATTACCGAAGCTTGCTGGGACAGTTATTCTGGTAGCCAATGAAGTGGGTATGGGACTGGTTCCTGATAGTGCGGAGGGGCGTATTTTTCGTGATGCCCAGGGTCACTTGAATCAGAAGCTTGCAGCGCTTGCGGATCATGTAGAGTTTGTTGCGGCAGGTTTACCGATCTGTTTGAAAGGAGAGGCTATTGAGTGTTAAAATTGTAAATAGAGCTATCGAAAAAGAAGCACGTGCGCATCAGGATATGCTGACAAAACCGCGTGGTGCACTCGGTCGCTTGGAAGATATTGCCTGCTGGTTTGCGGCTCGTCAGGGCAAGCAACTGCCCGAGCCGCTACGGCCTCATATTGCTATTTTTGCCGGTGATCATGGCGTTACCGGGGAGGGTGTCTCTGCATATCCTAGTGTGGTGACCGGTGAGATGGTGAAAAACTTTGCCCGAGGGGGTGCTGCAATCAATGTGTTAGCACGCCGTTGTGGGGCAGAGCTAGCCGTGGTTGATGTGGGTGTGATAAGCGATCTCTCAACAATAGATGGTATTGTGCATGCCAATGTCAGGCATAGTACAGCGAATCTTTTGACCGAGGCGGCGATGAGTGAGGCGGAGTGTGCTGCGGCGATCAAGGTAGGTCGTGAGCAGGCGTTAGTGGCCATTGCGGCGGCAGCAAATCTACTCATTGCCGGTGATATGGGTATTGGCAATACCACTGCTTCAGCCTGCATTATTTGCCGCTTGAGTGGTGCTGCTGTGGAGGCGGTGGTTGGTTTAGGCACGGGTATCGATGATGCCGGGCGGCAATTAAAAATAGCTGTGGTAAACAAAGCACTTTCTCGCATTGCACATCTGTCGGATACCGAGGTGCTGCAGCAGCTCGGTGGGCTGGAGATTGCTGCGATGGCAGGCTTCTATCTGCAGGCTGCTGAATCTGGCGTGCCGATGCTCATTGATGGCTTTATTGCTAGCGCGGCAGCTCTGGCGGCGCAGCTGATGGAACCGGCAGTCACAGACTGGATGTTGGCCAGTCATATTTCGCAAGAGAATGGCCATGGTCTAGCTCTGAAAGCGTTGGGGCTTTCTGCCCTGATTAATTTTGAGATGCGTCTGGGCGAAGGCTCAGGTGCGGCTTTAGTGGTGCCGCTATTGCAATCGGCCATTGCCTTGCATCATGAGATGGCCACTTTTGACAGCGCTGGCGTGACTGACCGAGATGAGTGAACCCACCATTATCACACTGTTGCGTCATGGCGCTGTAGAGGCTGAGGGGTGGGCTTTTCGTGGTAGCACAGATGTGCCGCTATCAGCGCTCGGCTGGAAGCAGATGCGTGCGGCAGCGAGCGGCTTTGAAACGATAGATCATATCGCCAGCTCCCCTAAGCAACGTTGCCGACTCTTTGCCGAGCAACTTAGTGAAAAAAAAGAGGCAGCACTGCTTATACTCGATGCCATGGCTGAGATGGATTTTGGCCAGTGGGAAAACAGAAGCTTTGAGGAAATCATCGCTTCTGATAAACAGTTGCTTGAACAGTTCTGGGATTCTCCTGTTGGTGTTCAGCCACCAAATGGCGAAGCCTTTGATGATTTCAGCCAGCGTGTGATTGACTGTTGGCAAGCGTGGCTTGGCTGTGATGTTGGCCATCATCGCGTGCTTGTAGCACACGGTGGTGTGATTCGGGTGCTGCTCGCCCACACGCTGAATATGCCCATGAGTGCGCTATGGCGGCTGCACCTTCCGTATGCTTCATGTAGTCAGATTTCACTGTTTGAAGGCCATCAGCCCCGTTTGCTGTTTATGAATAGAGCTATGGAGAGCTAGTGCGAGGGCTTATTCTAGCCTTTCAATTTTTAACGCGCATTCCGACGGTGGAACTGCAGGATTTTAAAAAGGAGGAGCTGGCAAGCGCTGCCGTTTGGTTTCCCGTGGTGGGGCTGACAATCGGTCTGCTACTGCTGCTGATCGCTGAGCTGGGACTCAGTGTTAGCCCGTTGCTGGCAGGGCTGTTGGTGATGTTGCTCTGGCTTGGCATTAGTGGCGGACTACATCTTGATGGTGCCGCCGATCTTGCGGATGCTCTAGGAGCGGCTCACCGTGATCCACAACGACTACTCGCTGTGATGAAAGATCCGCATACGGGCGCCTTTGGTGTGATGGCCATTGTGGCGATTCTAGTGACCAAACTGGTAGCCGTTAGCTCGCTGTTGGCGTCACCATCTATCACACTTTGGACGCTGCTGCTCATTCCTGCCTGGGCACGGTTAGGGGCGATCTATTGGTCGCAAACGCTCGATCCGCTAGGGCCGGGTAGGGCTGAGGACTTTGTCTGGCAGCTGACGAAAAATAGCTACCGGCTATGGGGCATGATGCTTTTTGTATGCTCGCTGTTTTTTGTGTCGCTGCTATTTGCCCTCAGTGCTATTTTATCGTTGTGCTTGTGGCGGCTATATCTACAGTGGCGCTTGGGTGGCATGAGTGGTGACTGTCTGGGGGCGGGCATTGAGTATAGCGAATGTGCGATGCTTCTAGCGGCTCTGCTTATTTGAATGGCGCTGAAGCGAGGCGTATGATAGGTGAATAAATCATGAGTGTAACAACGACATTTAATTATGAGGCGCTGGATGCATTGCGCCTCAATCATCCAGCCTGGCGGTTGCTGCGGGCGGATTCGGCACCGTTGGTGGCGAGTTTTTTGCATCGTATTTTTATTGTTTCCAATCGACGTGAGATGGCGCAATCAGATATTTCCGAAGCGTTGGAAGATGAGCTTTTTGGTCTGCGCGAGCGCTTGGGTAGCGACAGCTATCCTGGTACAGCGCAAGAGTATCTGAATCGATGGGCGGATAATAGCCAGGGATGGTTGCGAAAATTTTATCCGCAAGCGTCGGATGAACCACACTATGATCTGACACCGGCGACGGAAAAAGGGATTCGCTGGCTGGCGGGTCTGACTGAGCGCAGCTTTATTGGTACCGAATCAAGATTGCTAACGCTATTTGATCTACTGCATCAGATTGTTGAGGGCAGTGAAGAGGATCCGAAAAAGCGGATTGCAGAACTGAAAAAAAAGCGCCGAGAGATTGATCTGGAAATCAAACAGATTCAGTCCGGTGATCTGCCGCTGCTTGATGAAACAGCACTAAGAGATCGCTTTCAACAGTTTGTGATGATGGCGGGGGAGTTACTGAGTGATTTTCGTGAGGTGGAACAGAATTTTCGTCTGTTAGATCGTCGGGTGCGAGAACGCATTGCCCTATGGGAAGGCGGTAAGGGGGAGTTGCTACAGGATATCCTCAATGAGTGTGATGATATTACCGATTCCGATCAGGGCAGAAGTTTTCGCGCCTTTTGGGATTTTCTCATGTCCAGCAAACGACAGGATGAGTTGACGGCACTATTGGATCAGGTGCTTAGTCTACCATCGGTGGCTGAAACAAGGCCCGATAGCCGCTTGCGTCGTGTCCATTATGATTGGCTCTCCGCCGGAGAGCATACGCAGCGCACCGTCGCCCAGCTCTCCAGTCAGCTACGCCGCTTTCTGGATGATAAAACCTGGCTGGAGAACAAGCGGATTATGGAAATTTTGCATCATATCAAAGGCAGCGCACGTCACTGTATGGATACGCCACCAAGTTCACTGATGATGGCGATGGATGAGATCGGCGTGGATTTTATGTTGCCGATGGAACGCCCCCTGTATCAACCACCGCTACAGGCAGTCATTGCGGAGATTGCTCTGGAGATGGGAGAAGAAGATGCTGATACGGAGGCTCTGTTCAGCCAAATTGTAGTCGATAAAGGTCGGTTAAAGCAGGCGTTGGCCAAAGCGTTACACCGCCATTCCCAGATTAGTTTGGGCGAGTTGCTTAAAGAGGAGCCGTTGCAGTATGGTCTGGCGGAATTGGTTGTATGGTTACAACTCGCCAGTGAACATGCCCACGCGGTGATTGATGAAGCGCGTCAGGAGAGGGTCTGCTGGTCGGTTGATGGCGACTTAGGCCGACAAGTAACACTGCCTTACGTACTCTTTGTGCGTTAAGGTGCTGAAATAGATGCGGATATGCGTTGCCTACAAGGGCTGAAAAACTATGATATCCGGGGACAGTTTACTTAATAAGGTACAGATTTAGGCATCCTTCATTTTCCGATTTACACATTAAGGCTTTTCTTAAGGCGGAAAAAGCTTCGCCAAATAGTCGATTCCCTCACCCCAACCCTCTCCCGGAGGGAGAGGGGTGGGGTGAGGGTGCAAATGCACTGTGACGTGAGCAATACCCTCTCCCTCAGGGAGAGGGCTTGGGTGAGGGAATCAATAAAAAACGCCCATGATTCATCCGACTTACGGAAGATGAAGATATATCTTTCAGTTGCGAGGTAACGTAAAGCGTTAACTATTTTTTATGGTTGGTGAAGGATGCTTTTTTTTTAAAATCATCTTTTGATGATCTGTCCATCCTATTGGCAACATGTTTTTTGAAAAAAGTGTCAACTACTTTTGGGGTTATATGAAGGATGCCCAGATTTAGGTAGATTTGAACGAGCGGCTGACCGATTATTATAAATCGGAGTGATATAGTGATTCAAGTATGACTGCCATTCCCGCCTTCGAGGGAAGTAAGCAGCGGTGCTCCCGCTACGCGATAGGATTCATTAGGGCCTCGGAAATAATAAAACATCCAAAAGGTGCGCAGGATAGAAGTTTGGATTCAAGGCGCAGAAACAGGCGCATAGCTGGGCCTATGTAACTGTTTCTGCAACGTAGAAGGCGAGCTTATAGACCAGTAGATTTGGATGTTTTATTATTTCCGCGGCCCTTAGACTGCCCGAAGCAATCAGACATGGTTTTGCTTGTTTGGCTAACCCTATCGCTAAGCGGGAGCGCCGCTCGAGATACCGCATGCTTGAATTACGCTATCGGTTGGCTCGTGGAAAAAGCAGAAAAATTTAA